>JADLEZ010000069.1 GCA_020845855.1 Burkholderiales bacterium | reverse complement strand
GCGCTGGGAATCGGGGCCGGGACGGCGGGGGCGCAGAACCCGCGGCAGGCGGAGATCGACGTCCTCTTGAACAAGCAGGCGATCACCGAGCTGATCTACACCTATCCGCGGGCGCTCGATCGCCTCGATCGGGAGCTGATGATGTCCATCGGTCACCCCGAGGCCAAGGTCCAGTTCGGCAGCAAGATGGTGTTTCCCAACTGGGCGGCGCACGTGGACTGGATGATGAAGGCGCACCAGCCGATGCTCGGCAACAATCACCGCATCACCAACATCCTGATCCAGGTGAACGGCGACAAGGCGGTGAGCGAGGCGAGCGGCACGGCGACGCTGCTGGTCAAGGAGGAGGGCAGCGAGAACTACGAGGAGCGCTGGATGCACTCGCGCTACCTGGACAAGTGGTCCAAGCGTGGCGGCAAGTGGGGGCTCGACGATCGCCAAACGGTGATCGACTACCGGACGGTCAGGCCAGTCTCGGCAGCGGACGTGAAGAGCCGGTACCAGGTGCAGCCCCGTACCGGGCGCGACGACCCCTCGTACAAGCTGTTCGTTCAACCGTGACCGGCCGGAGAGCTTTCAGATGAGCAAGATCGGCCATCGCCACGAAGCCGCCTACCCGGCGGCCGGGCATCCGGTATGCGAGCACGCTGCCTGCGCCCCGCGGCGCCGGTTCGTCACCTCGCTCGCGGCCCTCGGCGGCGCCGCGCTTCTTCCGGCGGGCGCAACGCGAGCGCAGGCCCCGGGTGCCGGGCGCATCGACTTCCACCATCACTTCTTTTCGCCCGAGTGGGTGAAGCTCGTCGCGACCAAGCACGCGGCGAAGCCGGTGCTCGGATTCGACCAGTTCAAGACCTGGTCGGTTGCGAAGGACATCGAAGCGATGGACAAGGGCAACGTCGAGAAGGCGTTCCTGTCGGTGACGCAGCCCGGCGTGTGGTTCGGCAACGTCGAGGAGACTCGGCGCGCCGCGCGCGAGTTGAACGAGTACGCCGCGCGCCTGAAGTCCGATCACAAGGGGCGCTTCGGCCATTTCGCGGTCCTGCCGCTGCCGGACGTCGAGGGCAGCCTGCGCGAGATCGAGTACGCGTTCGACACGCTCAAGGCCGACGGCGTCGGCATCCTGTCGAGCTACGACGATGTATGGCTGGGGGACAAGTCGTTTGCGCCGGTATGGAACGAGCTCAATCGCCGCAAGGCGATCGTGTACACGCACGCGACGGCGCCGGGTTGCTGCTCGTGGGACTTCCAGCCGGGCATCCTGCCGACCATCGTCGAGCTGAGCTCGGATCTCGCGCGCGCCATGGTCAGCATCGTTCATAACGGCGTCGCGAAGCAGACGCCCGATGTGCGCTACCTCTGGTCGCACGGCGGCGGCAGCATCTGGGCGCAGCGGTTCATCACCGGCGTGACGGCGGAAGCGCTGGCGCAGCCCGCGCCGCCGGACTCCCGGTTGCATCACTTCCGGCGCTTTTTCTACGACACGGCGGCGGCGGCCGACGGCATCCACATCGGCATCCTGAAGATGATCGTTCCCACGTCGCAGATCGTCTTCGGCTCCGACTATCCGTGGGGTGACCCCGCGCGAATCGCGGGCGGGCTGCAAACATCGGGGTTGACGCCACAGGAGCTGCAGGCCGTCTATCGCGACAACGCCTTCAGGCTGATGCCGGAACTGCGCGGCTAGAGCCTCGAATCGAAGCACCAGCCAAGATGACCCTCGCAAGGATCCTGGTGGCGGCGCTTTGCCTGCTGCCGCTCGTCGCCGGCGCACAGACCTTCCCGGCCAAGCCGGTGAAGATCGTGGTGCCGTACGCACCCGGCGGAGGCGTGGATGCGATCGCGCGCGCGCTCGCCGAGCGGCTGGCCCAGAAGTGGGGGCAGCCGGTCGTCGTCGAGAACAAGACCGGCGCCTCGACGATTATCGGCGCTCAGGCGGTCACCAAGGCAGCGCCCGACGGGCATACGCTGCTCCTTACGAGCGAAGCCACGATCACCAGCAATCCCTTCCTGTTCGACAAACTTCCCTACGATCCGATACGCGAGCTCGCGCCGATCACGCAGGTCGCGGCCTTGCCGCAGATGGTGATAGCGCATTCGTCCGTCGAGGCCTCGTCGATGGACGAGCTGGTTGCGCTCGCCAAGAAGACGCCGGGCGGCTTGACCTACGCCTCCTACGGATCGGGCAGCCTGCCGCACCTGCTGTTCGAGGGGCTGAAGGCGCGCACTGGCGCACCGCTCGTCCAGGTGCCCTACAAGGGCATCGCACCGGCGGTGACGGCGGTGCTGGCGGGCGAGGCGCAGCTCACGCTGGCGGGCGTGCCGTCGGCAATGGGCCATATCAAGGCCGGCAAGATGAAGCCGCTCGCGATCGCGCGCGCCGAGCGACTGCCGGCCCTTCCGCAGGTTCCCACGCTGCGCGAGGCCGGCTATTCCGACATCGACCCGGGAGAGTCCTGGTTCGGCCTTTTCGTCACCGCCGGCACGCCGGCGGGCATGGTGCAGAAGATCGCCATGGATGTCGCGGACGTGGCGGCCGATCCTGCCTTCCGCGAGCGCCACATGACCGTCCGCGGCTTCGATCCGGTGTTCTCGTCGCCGGAAGCCTTCGCGAAGTTCATCCAGGCGGACATGCGTCAGAAGGAACGCCTGATTCGTGTCTCGGGCGCGAAGGCCGAGTAGCCGTGCGCCCGATCGAACAGTCGAGCCGGGCCGCGGGTCGGGCGAACGGCCTGCCGCCGCGAGACGAGTTCGTCATCCGTGGCGGCTACCTGCTCACGATGGACGAAAGCCTCGGCGACCTCGCCTGCGGAGACGTGCACGTACGCGACGGCGCAATCGTCGCCGTGGGCACCGCGCTGCACGCGCCCGGGGTGCCGCAGGTGGACGGCCGCGACATGATCGTGATGCCGGGATTCATCGACACCCACTGGCACCTGTGGAACAGCTCGCTGCGTGCGCTCGTTCGAGGGGACGATCCGGAGCACGGCTACTTTCCGGTGACGCTTCGCCTCGGCCCGTTGTTCACGCCCGAGGACGCGTACCGCTCGCTTCGGCTTGGGCTGACCGAGGGACTCGCTTCGGGCATCACCACCGTGCACGATTGGTCGCACAACACGCGCACGCCGGAGCATGCGGATGCCGAGCTGCGTGCGCTGCGGGACATGGGCGTGCGCGCCCGCTTCTCCTACGGCTGGGGGCAGGAGCGGCCGCTCGACCGGGCGATGGACCTCGACGATCTCGCCCGCGTCCAGCGCGAGGCGATGAACGGCGACGAGCTGCTCACGCTGGGCGCGGCTGTCCGCACGCCTGTCGACAATCCGCGGGGATCGGTTCCCGTCGGCGTCGTCAAGGCGGAGTACGAGGGCATCCGCGCACTCGACCTGCCGATCACCATGCACGCGCGACCGGGCGTGGTATCGGTGCTCGACCGGCATGGCCTGCTCGGGCCGGATGTGCAGCTCGTGCATCCGCAGGGGATCTCGCCGGACGAACGCAGGGCCCTCGCCGCGAACGGGACGACGGTGACCTGCTCGCCGGTCATCGAATTGCTCTACGCGCAGGCGACGCGCGGCGAGATCCAGTTCCACGAGCTCGAGGAGCACTGCGTCCAGCAGAGCCTTTCGGTCGACAGCTCGGCCGCGTCGGCCAACGCCGACTTCTTCAGCTGCATGCGCGCACTGCTGTGGTCGCACAAGCAGCGCTTCGGCAGCCGCGTTCCGCTGCCGCCGCGCCGGCTGCTCGAGCTCGCCACCCTGGACGGCGCCCGCGATCTGGGGATTGCCGACCGCGTGGGTTCGATCACGCCCGGAAAGCGGGCCGACATCGTGCTGGTACGCACGACCGACCCGAACATCGCGCCGGTGGTCGATGCGGCGCACGCGCTGGTCTACTCGGCGCAGCCATCGAACGTCGACACCGTCATCGTCGACGGCCGCATCCTGGTGCGCGGCGGACAGTTCACCGCGCTCGACAGCGAGGAGGTCGTGCGCGAAGCGGCGGAGTCGGTTCGAATGCTCGCGGCGCGTGCCGGCGAGTCGCGCAGTGCCGCTACGCATTGACCCCCACGAGGAGGAACCCGTAATGAAGCGCTGGATCATCGCCGCATCGCTCATGGCGCTGGCGGCCGCATCGCACGCGGCCGACTACCTGGAGCACGGAGAGCGGACGAAGGGGCGATCGTATTCGCCGGCGGTCGTCACCGAAGGCGGACGCATCGTCTGGCTGGCCGGCGAGACCGCGATAACGGATCTTGCCGGCAAGGACATCAAGGGCGACTTCGAGGCGCAGACGCGGACCATCTTCGCCTTGATCGACCAGACGCTGAAACGGGCGGGCGGCAGCCTCAAGGACGTCGTCAGCCTGACGACGTACCTGACCGATGCGCGCAACGGTGCCACGTTCGCGAAGGTGCGCACCGAGATGTTTCCGGACCGGAACTTCCCCGCCAGCGCCCAGATCACGGTGTCCAACCTGGCCGTCCCGGGGATGCAGATCGAGATTCACGCAATTGCCGTGATCGGCGACAAGTGCTCGAAGGCGAACCCCTGCATTCCGCGCTGACGTGAAGCTAGCCCTGCAACCGCTTGCAACGCGCGGCGAGCTCGTCGCGGAATGCGGCCGCCCCGGGCGAGAGGGAGCGGCCCGGGCGGGTGATGAGCTCGACCTGCCGGGTCACGACCGGGTTGTACAGCACGCGAAAGCGGGCGCGCCGCGACCGCAGCAGCGCTCCGACGTAAGCAGGAACCACGGTGATCCCGAGCCCCGCTTCGGCGAGACCGACCGCGGTCGCGAGGTAGGCGACGACGAATCGAGGCTTGATCGGAATGCCCGCCTGGTGAAGCAGCGGATCGATCAGCATGCCGAATCCGCTCCCGCGCGACATCGCGATCATCGGCTGGTCGGCGAGATCGGCCCAGGTAAGGTTGCGGCGGCGCCTTGCGAGCGGCCACGCGCTCGGCACCATCACGCCGAGCCGGTGGCGAAGCAGCTCGACACGGTCCACGTCGAGCTCCGGTTCGGGAAACACGCCGACGCCGAAGTCGGCGTCTGCGCCCTGCACCAGCTTGACGATCTGCTCGGTCTGAAGATCGGCGAGCTGCACGGTGATCTCCGGGTACGCATGCTGGAACTGCGCGATCACTTCCGGCAGCAACGTCGCCGCCAGCAGCGGCGTCGCCGCGACGACGACGCGTCCGCGGCGCTTCTGCAACAGGTCCTGCGCGTTGGCGATCGCCTGCTCGACGTCGCCGAGAATGCGCTCGGCACCCAGCAGGAACTCGCCCCCGGCGTCGGTTACCGCAATCCGCTTGGTCGTCCGGTCGATGAGCTTCAAGCGAAGCGCGCCTTCGAGCTCGCGCACCAGGAGGCTGACGGCCGATTGCGTCAGGTGCAGCTTTCGCGCGGCAGCGGTGAATCCGCCGGTGCGCACCACTTCGACGAACGCGCGCAGCTGCCGCAGGGTGACGTTCATGCGCGCTCCTCGTGCCCCTGAGAATGCATCCCCCGGAGATTATCATCCGATGAGCGCCGATCATCATGCCAAGCCGAACGAGCCGCGCATCATCCGGCCCGACGATATCGATCCGCATCATCGCTGGGACCGCCCGCTGCAGGCGCCGGGCCACACGCAGGTGGACTTCGAGGAGCGGGTCAACTTCCGCCGCCTTCACGATTACCGTCTCGCCCGCACCCGCGCGGCGCTGGCCCAATCGGGGCTCGGCGCATTGCTGTGCTTCGACCAACACAACATCCGCTACATCACGAGCACGGTGATCGGCGAGTGGGCGCGCGACAAGCTCACCCGATACGCCCTGCTGACGGGCAACGGCGACCCGTACATCTGGGACTTCGGTTCCGCCGCCAAGCACCATCGGATGCACGCGCCGTGGCTGCACCACGACCATTGCCGGGCGGGGCTGCTCGGCATGCGCGGCGCGGTCGGTGGCGACAACGAGCTCTTCGTCCAGGCGGCGAAGGAGATCAGGTCGCTGCTCGACGCCGAGGGCGTAGGCGACATGCCGCTCGGGCTCGATGTCGTCGAGCCGCCGATGCTCTTCGAGCTGCAGAAGCAGGGCATCGAGGTGCGCGACGGCCAGCAGACGATGCTCATGGCGCGCGAGGTCAAGAACATCGACGAGCTGACGCTGCTCAACATGGCCGCGGCGATGGTCGACGGCGTCTACCAGGACATCGCCGAGGCGCTGAAGCCCGGCGTGAAGGAAAGCGAGATCGTCGCGCTCGCCACCGGGCGGCTCTACGAGATGGGGTCGGACTGCGTCGAGGCGATCAACTCGATCTCGGGCGAGCGCTGCTCGCCGCATCCGCATAACTTCACCGACCGCCTGATCCGGCCCGGCGACCAGGCGTTCTTCGACATCATCCAGTCGTTCATGGGCTATCGAACCTGCTACTACCGGACGTTCAACGTAGGCAAGGCGACCGGCCCGCAGCGCGACGCGTACCGGCGCGCCCGCGAGTGGATGGATCGCGCGATCGACCTGCTCAAGCCGGGAGTGTCGTCCGACGTCGTGGCGCGCGCCTTGCCCACCGCCGAGGACATCGGCTTCGCGAGCGAGATGGACGCGTTCGGTCTGAATTTCTGCCACGGGCTGGGCCTCGGCCTGCACGAGCGGCCGCTGGTATCACGGCTCAACTCGCTCGCGCATCCGATCGAGCTCAAGTCCGGCATGGTGTTCGCCGTCGAGACGTACTGCCCGGCGAGCGATGGCGTGTCGGCAGCGCGAATCGAGGAGGAGGTGATCCTGACGCCGGACGGTCCGCGGATCATTTCGCTTTACCCGGCCGAGCAGCTGCCGATCGCGAACCCGTATTGATATTGAGATAGCGGAAGGATGGAGCCATGAGCAACGAGAAAGCGCGCGCCCGGATCGGCTGGATCGGCATCGGGAGGATGGGCTACGAGATGGCCGGGAACCTGGCGCGCGCGGGCGCCGATGTCACCGTGTGGAACCGCACCCGATCGAAGGCCGAGCCGCTCGCCGCCTATGGCGCGAAGATCGCCGACCGCCTTACCGACCTTGCCGCCTGCGACATCGTCTTTGTCATGGTATCGACGTGGGGCGACGTCCGCGAAGTCGTGCTCGGCCCGGCCGGACTCCTCTCCGGCGGGCGCAAGCCGAAGCTCATCGTCGAAAGCTCGTCGATCTCGCTCGACGGGTCGGCGGAGCTGCGGGCGGCGCTCACCGAGCGCGGTATCGACATGCTGGCCGCGCCGGTATCGGGCAACGCCAAGGTCATCAAGGCGAAGATGCTTTCGTTCGTGTGCTCGGGCCCGCGCGCGACGTTCGAGTCGACGCTGCCGTACCTCGAGATGATCGGACCCAGGGCGAGCTATGTCGGGGAGGGCGAGCTCGCCCGGATCGTCAAGATCTGCCACAACGTGTACCTGGGCGTGGTCACCCAATCGCTCGCGGAGATCACGGTGCTCGCCGAGAAGGCCGGCGTGCCCAGGCACGCCTTCCTCGACTTCATCAACGGCAGCGTCATGGGCTCGGTGTTCTCGCGCTACAAGACGCCGGCGCTGGTGAACCTCGATTTCAAGGTTACGTTCACCCCGGAGCTCTTGCGCAAGGACCTCGACCTCGGCCTCGAGGCGGCGCGCCAGTTCGAGGTGCCGATGCCGCTCGCCTCGATCACCCGCGACCAGGTGCAGTCGATGATCGGCCACGGCATGAACGACGAGGATTTCGCCAAGCTGATCGTGCTCCAGGCGATGGCGTCGGGCTTGCAGCTCGAGCCGGAGAATGTCGCCGT
>JADLEZ010000068.1 GCA_020845855.1 Burkholderiales bacterium | reverse complement strand
TCGACCAAGTGCCGGGTCGCGAGGTCCTGCCGGTCGAGGTCAGGGCACAGCGCCGCCGGCAGATAGCTCGTCTGCACGCTGACCGGGCGCCGCTCGGTGAAGCGCACGCGCTCCAACCGCCAGATCGAGCGGCCGGCGTCGATGCCGAGCATCGCGGCGATATCCTTGGCCGCGCGGCTGCGCTCGCAGGCGACGACGCGCCCGCCCGGATCGAGCGGCGGCCCGATGACGCGAAAGCGGCTGTACGATCCGGCCACCCCGCTTTCGAGCTTGGGCCGGCTCACGAACGAACCCCGGCCCCGCTGCCGCTCGACGTAGCCTTCGGATACGAGGTCGGCGATCGCGCGCCGCAGCGTTCCGCGGCTCACGCCATAGTGCCGGCACAGCGCCTCCTCGGTCGGCAGCTCGAACCCCGGCGGCCAGCGTCCGGACCGCAGGTGCAGGAACATGTCTTCCTTGATCTGGTGATGCAGGGCGACCGCGGGGGCGGGCGTGAAGACGCCGAGCGGCGCGCGGCCGGGGTCGGCGCCCGGATTCGGGGGCTCCGGAGGGCAGTTCGCGACGCCGCGCAGCATGGCGCGCATTTGTACATACATTCAGACAAAGTGTCAATCGCAAGGCCACCGCATCCGTGCGTGATCTGCAGCAAGACCAGAGCCATGCAACCCGAACTGATCTGCTATCACTCAACAACAACCGTTTCCTGGAGTGCGTCGGGCGGCACAGCCCGAAGTCCGTCAGCTCGGCGATCTTCAAGAATGAGCGCTATGGCTTCGCGTAGGCTCTCTTTCGCTTCGTCCTTGGTGCGACCCTGACCATTCGCTCCCGGCACCTCTGGAGAATAGGCGACAAACCAACCGCCATCTCTTTCAATCACAGCGGTGAATTCGTTGTGCATGCATGACCCTTCCATCTGAAAGTGGATCAGTCGCTTGCTATGTGTTCCTCAAGAGGACCGGCGGCCGATGCGCGCCTGGCCGCCCAGGTACGGGCGCAGCGCGTCCGGAATGGCAATCGAGCCGTCGGCCTGCTGGCCGTTCTCCATCACCGCCACCAGCGTGCGCCCGACGGCGAGTCCCGAGCCGTTGAGCGTGTGCACGAGCTCGGTCCTGCCCTGCGCGTTGCGAAAGCGCGCCTGCATGCGCCGCGCCTGGAAGGCCTCGCAGTTGCTGCACGAGGAGATCTCGCGGTACGCATTCTGCCCGGGCAGCCACACCTCGAGGTCGTAGGTCTTGGCGGAGGCGAAGCCGATGTCGCCGGTGCACAGCGCCATCACGCGGTACGGCAGGCCTAGCCGCTGCAGGATCGCTTCCGCGTGACCGGTCAGCTCCTCGAGCGCTGCGTACGACTGGTCGGGGTGCACGACCTGCACCAGCTCGACCTTGTCGAACTGGTGCTGGCGGATCATGCCGCGGGTGTCCTTGCCATAGCTGCCGGCCTCGCTGCGGAAGCACGGCGTGTGCGCGGTGAGCTTGATCGGGAGCGCGGAGGCGTCGAGGATCTCGTCGCGCACGGTGTTGGTGAGCGTGATCTCGGAGGTCGAGATGAGATAGAGCTTCTCGCTCTCGCCTTCCGCACCGCCCTTTTTCACCGAGAACATGTCGGCCTCGAACTTGGGCAGTTGCGTGGTGCCGACCAGCGTCTGGGCGTTGACGATGTACGGGGTATAGCACTCGGTGTAGCCGTGCTCGCGCGTCTGGATGTCGAGCATGAACTGCGCGAGCGCGCGGTGCAGGCGCGCGAGGTCGCCGCGCAGGAACGAAAAGCGCGCGCCGGACAGCTTCACCGCGGTCGGAAAGTCGAGGAGACCGAGCGCCTCCCCGAGATCGGCGTGATCCTTGGGCGTGAACGTGAACGCGGGCGGGGTGCCCCAGCGGCGCACCTCGACGTTGCCGTCGGCCGACTTGCCGAGCGGCGTGCTCGCGTGGGTGAGGTTGGGCAGGTCGAGCAGGAAATCCCGAAGCTGCCCCTGGATGCGCTCGAGCTCGCTTTCGAGGCGCTTCACCTCGTCGCCGAGGCCGGCCACTTCGACGAGCCGCGCCGCCGTGTCCTCGCCTTTGGCCTTGGCGATCCCGATCTCTTTCGACGCGGCGTTGCGTCGCGCCTGCAGCTCCTGCGTGCGGACCTGGATGTCCTTGCGCGCCGCCTCCAGCGCTTCAAAACGCGCGGTGTCGAGAGCGACGCCGCGCTTGGCGAGCGCGGCCGCGACACCGGCAAGGTCGTTGCGAAGCAGGTTGACGTCGAGCATTCATCAATTCTATCAAACGCTTGCCGCATCATCGCCGGAACGGATTCATCGGCTCGGCGTAAGTGGGCGTCTTCTGGTACTCCGGCGGAACGTCCCACAGCGTGGCGAAATACCAGCCCGCCCAGGCGACGATCACCAGCGTCAGCACCCAGACCCACACCGGAGTCGGCGTGCGCGACTCGGCACGGTAGGGCTCGAACGGCTCCTCGGCGCCGAAGGCGTTGACCACGAGTTCGACGGTGCCGTGGACCACCGCGCCGTCGCGGATACCGCTGACCGTGATGCCGGGGCCGTTGCGCACCATGAACGGCACGTGGCGCACACCGACCTGGCCGGTGGCGTCCTGCGCCTCGATCCGAAGGCGATGCTCGCCGTCGGCGAGGCTGCGGGTGTCGATCGTCATCGTGGCGGGCGGCCGGTGCTCGCTCACCGGCTGGTCGTGGTCGTCGAGGAAGATGCGAATGCGGGGGTCGGCTTGCACCATGGTGATTGCGCTCAACGGTCGGGATCGAGCACGCGATACTTCGGATGATGGCGATCGCGCTCGCCGGGGCGGATCAGCATGCGCAGCGCCGCGGCCACGCAGGCGAGCGTGATGAGGCCCGCGCCGCCGGCGACCAGCACATTGCCCAGCAGCGGCCCCTCGAAGCCGTGAAGGCCGGTATGCACCGGCGGCGATGCGCACAGGTTGCTCCAGGCGGACTGCATCCAGTACATGATCGATTCAGCCATGGGACACTCCTACTTTGCCGCGCGCAGCTTCGCGACGTCGGCGGGCGTCACCAGCGGTGCGTGGTTGCCCCAGGACGTCCGCTCGTGCCCGACGATGTCGGCGATTTGCGAATCCGAGAGCTGGTCGGCGAACGCCGGCATCGGCGACGCGTAAGTCTTGCCGTCGATGACGCGGCCGTGCGCGCCGTGCAGCACGGTGCCGACGTGCTCCGCCGGATCGGCGGCGTTGACCACCGGATCGCCGGCGAGCGGCGGGAAGGCGCCCGGCACGCCCTTGCCTTGCGCGCCGTGGCAGGGGGAACAACGATCGGCATAAAGCTGCGCTCCTTGGGTAGCATTGAAGGCCGGCGACGAAACGGGCGCCGACCCGCCCGGCGCGACGGGCGCCGGAGACGACACGGCAGCGCCCGGAGCGGCCGCGGCGAGCTTCGGCTGCTTCAGCGACAGCAGATACGCGACCAACGCCTTGCCGTCCTCCGTCGGCACCACCACCCGCCCTGCCGGCGCGACCGACGGCGGCAGCGGCACCGGCTCATCGCCCGGCGCGGGCTTGTCCACCACCCGGAACAACCATGGAAACTTCGGCATGATCGACTGCGGCACCACCGCGCGCGGGTCGAACAGATGGATGTACTGCCACACGCTGCTCGACTGGCGCACGCCCACGTTACTCAAGTCGGGGCCGTTACGCTCGGAGCCCAGGAGCTGCGGCGTCTGGTAGGCGTAGTCGCCTGCCACCGATGGCCGGCCGAAGGGCTCGTCGCCCGACAGCGGCCGCACCTGCTGGGTGTGACAGTAGTGACAGCCCTCGGCGACGTAGACGTCGCGGCCGCGCGCCTCGATCGCGGTGAGCGGCTTCAGTCCGGGTATGGGAGGCACCTGCGACAGCCAGATGCCGGGCAGCACGCCCATCAGCACCGCCAGCGCCGCATAGACGAGCGCCGATCCGCCGAAAATGGCGAGCGCCTTGCTCACCGAGCGACCTTCCGCGCTTTCGCGCTTCGGGGCAATTCGCCGTTAGGGCAGCCCCGCGGACTCATGCCGCGGCCACCGCCGGCGCCGCGGCGGAGCGATCGGATCGCGTGCGGCCGAAGATCATGGCCCACACGTTGACTGCGAAGACGATGTGGCCGAGGAACATGAGGGTTCCGCCGACGGCGCGCCACAGCCAATAGGGCGCGGCGTCGACCACCGACTGGATGAACGGAAGCCCGCGCAGCCAGACGAGGCCCTGGATGGTGCCGGCGGCCGACAGCGCGATGACGTAGATCGCCACGCCGACCGCCGACAGCCAGAAATGGATACCCATCGCGAGGTTGTCGGGGTACTTGCCGGTCGCGCGCGGCAGCAGCGCGTAGACCCCGCCCCAGATCGCGAAGCTGATGAAGGCATACATCGTCATGTGCGAGTGGCCGACGGTGTAGTTGGTGAGGTGCCAGAGTTGCTGCAGCGAGCGGAACGCCTCGACCGTCCCCTGCATCGACCCCAACAGGTAGCCGAAAACTCCGAACACGATGAAGATCGCCGGCGAGCGCTGGATGCGCTCGTAGCGCCCGTGCAGCGTGAGCAGGAAATTGGCGCTGCCGGCGAGCACCGGGACCAGCATCGCCACGCTGAACACGATCGCGGTGGTCTGCAGCCACCAGGGCAGCGGGCTGAACTCGAAGTGATGCGCGCCGATGATCGGATAGAACACGAGGTTGGTCCAGAACGCGAAGATGCCGAGCGAGTACGAGTAGATCGGCCGGCTGAGCGTCTTGGGCAACGCGTAGTAGAAGACGCCGAGGGCGAGCGGCGTGAACCACAGCCCGACCGCGTTGTGCATGAAGAACGCCTGCACCGCGACCTGGCCAAGGCCGTGCTGGTACCAGGGCATCAGCGCCACCAGCACGATGATGATGGTCCACAGCGTGCCGCCGATGGTGTACCAGTTCGACAGGTAGATGTCCTCGCTGTCGCGGGTGGCGACGGTGGCGATCATGTTCCACGCCGCGGTGGCGAGCCCGGCGCCCAAGATGCAGCGGATCCACCACGGCCATTCGCGGTACTCCTGCGCGTTGCTCAGGCCGAGGTCGAGCGCGACGGTACCGGCGACGGCGGCGACGTTGAGCAGCGCGAGCGTCACCCAGGCGAGGCGCTCGCTGTAAAGCCGGGTGCCGGAGCTGCGCGCGGCGATGTACAGCGCGAGACCGACCAGGGCCTGGCTCGCCCAGGCGTAGAAGGTGCCGTTGGTGTGGATGGCCCGCAGGCGCCCGAACGACAGCGCCGGCGCGGTGCCCAAGTCCGGATAGGCGAACTTGAAGCTGACCAGCAGCCCGACGGCGGTGGTGAACAGGAGCCAGGCCGTCGCCGACACCATGTAGGCGGCGAACACGCGGGTCAGGATGCGATCGTCCGCCGCATCGAGGGGCGTGCGCAACGCCGCGCTATCGCCCGCGGCCGGCATTGCGGGCGCCACGTCTTTCAGGAGCTCGCGGGGCGCGGCGCGCGCGCGGGCGCCGGCGCGTCATCGGGCGCCGCCGGGACCTTCCCCGCCATGACGTCGTTGTACCAGTACAGGTGATGCTCCTTCGCCCACGTCTCGTCGACGTAGCCGTCGCTCATCGCCCGGTAGGCCCCCTCCATGCCGATGGTGCCCATGTAGATGTGGCCGAGGGCGGCCAGGATGAACAGTGCGGCCACCGCGAGGTGAACGATGTTCGCCACCTGCATGGCCAAGCGCGTCTGGTCGAAGTTCGGGAAGTCGAGCACGAGGCCGCTGACGCTCACCACCACGCCCGCTGCCAGGAGGCCGATCCAGAACCAGATCTTTTCGCCGGCGTTGAACTTTCCCGACGGCACGTCCTGCCTGCTTACGAGTCCGCCGAAGCGGCGCAGCCAGTTCCAGTCGTAGCGCCGCCAGAAGTTGTCGCGCAGGAACGTGAAGAAGAGCAGCACGATGCACAGGATGAACAGCGGGCCCAGGAAGTTGTGCAAGGTCTTGGCGAGGACCGTGAGCCACGAGAACAACGTGTAGCCGATGATCGGCAGCAGGAGGTTCTTGCCGAACGAGATGACGAGACCCGAAACGGCAAGGACGACGAACAAGGCCGCCGTCGCCCAGTGGATCGTCATCTGCCAGCGCGTGAAGCGCCGGACCTTCCTGCCGGTGCGCGGTCCTTTGAGCCGTAACGGCCCCTTCCACAAGTAGAACGCGGCGATCAGGACGATCATCGCCACGATGGCCCACCCAGCCCATACCGCCACGATGGAGTTGCGCAGCGCGCGCCAGGTCTGCCCCTCGGGCTGGATGAGGATGTCGGTTTCGCGGCCGCGCACCTGGGTCGTCTGCGGGGCGCCCGAGCGCACCTCCGACCACAGCGGCTCGTTGTTCAGCGGCTGCGTGAGCTGCTGCTGCTGCTGCGCTTTCGCCGCGTTCGCCTCCGCCGGATCGAGCGCGGGCGACTGTGCGAACGCGCCCGCCGCGGGAATGAGCACCGCCGCGAGGAGCGCGGCGACCAGGGCCAGAGCATTGCGCATCCAACAAATCGATGCAAGAGGCGTCCGAGCGGTCCCCGGATGACGAGGCAGCTGCGTCGCGCCTTTTGCATCGAGGTCGACTTCAGGCGGTCGCCCTAGGGGCGGCCCGTCGGACGACCGCCGGAACCAGCACGAAACAACGCGCGTCGTGCGCACGTCGTCGGCTTCGATCGCGTTCTGCGCCATGCCGCCAAACACCTCCCTTCAATCCCGCAATCTGACGTATTCGTTCTGCGCCTGGGTGCGCGTGTTGATCGCGTTGTCCCATTGCTGCCGGTTGCCGTCGAAGGGCGCATTGCTGTACGGCGGCGTGTCGGGCTTGCCCTGGTACATGCCCTGGTGGTAGCTCACGACCTGCGGCCGCTCGCCGCAACCCGCGAGGAGGGACACCAGTGCGATCGCTAGCGCGGCTTTCCACGGTCTGTGAGCAACGTTCATGATCGTTTCGCTCCACTGCCATTGGTCGGGGGTGCGACGGCAGGCCGCGGCGGGCTCGCGCCGCTTTCGGGATACTTGTACGCGGTCGCCCAGCCCCAGACCTCCGCGCCCTTGCCGCGGTGGAGGACGCGATCGCGGTAGATGTTGGCGATCACTTCACCGTCGCCGGCGATGAGCGCCTTGGTCGAGCACATTTCCGCGCACGCCGGCAGCCGCCCTTCGGCCAGGCGGTTGCGGCCGTACTTCTGGAACTCGGCCTGCGACCGGTCGGGCTCGGGGCCGCCCGCGCAGAACGTGCACTTGTCCATCTTGCCGCGCACGCCGAAGGCGCCCGCCTGCGGGAACTGCGGAGCGCCGAAGGGACAGGCGTAGAAGCAGTAGCCGCAGCCGATACACAGATCCTTGTCGTGCAGCACCACGCCTTCCTCGGTCTTGTAGAAGCAGTCGACCGGGCACACCGCCATGCACGGCGCGTCGGAGCAGTGCATGCACGCGACCGAGATCGAGTGCTCGCCCGGCACGCCGTCGTTGACGGTGACCACGCGCCGGCGGTTGACCCCCCACGGAATGTCGTTCTCCTGCTTGCAGGCCGTCACGCAGCCGTTGCACTCGATGCAGCGCTCGGCGTCGCACAGGAATTTCATCCGGGCCATCGTGCGCTCCTTCTAGCTAGCAGGTCGACGCAAAAGGCGTCCGAGCGGTCAGGCGGCGAACTTCGCGACCTGGCACAGGGTAGTCTTGGACTCCTGCATCATGGTCACCGAGTCGTAGCCGTAGGTGGTCGCGGTGTTGACGGCCTCGCCGCGAACGATCGGCGACGCGCCTTCGGGATAGAAATCGAGCATGTCCTTGCCCACCCACCAGCCGGAGAAGTGGAAGGGGATGAACGTGGTCCCTCTGCCGACCCGGTCGGTGACCTGCGCCCGCACCTTGAGCTGCGCACCGGTCGGCGTGCTGACCCAGACGTAGTCGCCGTGGCGCACGCCGCGGTCGTTCGCGTCGGCCGGATTGATCTCGACGAAGTTCTCCTGCTGCAACTCGGCGAGCCACTTGTTGCTGCGCGTCTCCTCGCCGCCGCCTTCGTACTCGACCAGGCGACCCGAGGTGAGGATCAGCGGGAACCTCTCCGCAATCTTGTTCTTCACGTTCGCGTCCTGCACCGACTTGAACAGCGTGGGCAGGCGCCAGAAGACCTTCTTGTCGTCGTGCGTCGGATACTTCGCGACCAGGTCGGGCCGCGGCGAGTACAGCGGCTCGCGGTGCTGCGGAATGCCGTCGGGAAAGTTCCAGACCACCGCGCGCGCCTTCGCGTTGCCGAACGGATGGCAGCCGTGCTTCATGACCACGCGCTGGATGCCGCCGGAAAGGTCGGTCTTCCAGTTCTTGCCCTCGGCGGCCTTCTTCTCGGCGTCGGTGAGCTCGCCCCACCAGCCGAGCTTCTTCACGAGCACGTCGTCGAACTCGGGGTATCCCGTCTTGATCTCGCTGCCCTTCGGGTAGGACCCGTCCTCGGCCAGCAGGCTCACGCCTTCGCGCTCGACGCCGAAGTTGGCGCGGAAGCAGCCGCCGCCGTCCATGAGGCTGCGCGACTCGTCGTACAGATTGGGCGAACCGGGGTGCTTGATCTCGGGCGTACCGTAGCAGGGCCAGGGCAGCCCGTAGTAGTCACCGTCGCACGGGCCGCCGCGGGCGCGCAGCGTCTTCACGTCGAAGGTCGCCATGTTCTTCATGTGCAGCTTGAGCCGCTCGGGCGACTGGCCGGTATAGCCGATCGTCCAGGTGGCGCGGTTGATCTCGCGCAGCACCGACTCCGGTGTGGGCTCCTCGAACTTGGCGTCGCCGTCGGGCTTCCACAGCTCGTAGTTCTTGACGAACTGCGGCCCGTAGCCGAACTTCTTCGCGAACGCGTACATGATCGCCTGGTCGGTCTGCGCCTCGAACAGCGGCCGGATGACGCGCTCGCGCCACTGCAGCGAGCGGTTCGACGCAGTGACCGAGCCCGACGTCTCGAGTTGCGTGCACGCCGGCAGCAGGTACACGCCGTCCTTGCGCACCATCGCGGCCATCGCCGCGGTCGCCGACGGATAGGGATCGATCACCACCAGGAGGTCGAGCTTCTTCATCGCCTCGACCATCTCCTTGCCGCGGGTCTGGCTGTTCGGCGCGTGTCCCCAGTACACGCAGGCGCGCAGGTTGCTGCTCTGGTCGAGGAACTCCTGCTTCTCGAGGACCCCGTCGATCCAGCGCGACACCGTCATGCCGGGCTTCTCCATCATCGCCTGCGAGGCGAACTGCTGCTTCATCCAGTCGTAATCCACGCCCCACACCGCCGCGAAATGCTTCCACGCGCCGGCGGACACGCCGTAGTAGCCCGGCAGCGAGTCCGGATTCGGGCCGATGTCGGTTGCCCCCTGCACGTTGTCGTGGCCGCGGAAGATGTTGGCGCCGCCGCCCGACACCCCGATGTTGCCGAGGGCGAGCTGCACGATGCACGATGCGCGCACGAACGCGTTGCCGATCGAGTGCTGGGTCTGGCCCATGCACCAGACGAGCGTCGACGGCCGGTTCTTGGCCATCATCTCGGCGACCTTGTACATCTGCGCCTCGGGTACGCCGGTCACCTCCTCCGCCTTGTCCGGCGTCCACTTGGCCATCACGTCGGCCTTGACCTTGTCCATGCCGTAGACGCGGTCGTGGATGTACTTGTCGTCCTGCCAGTTGTTCTTGAAGATGTGGTAGAGCACGCCGAACAGGAAGGCGACGTCGCTGCCGGAGCGGATGCGCACGTACTCGTCCGCCTTGGCCGCCGTGCGCGTGAAGCGCGGGTCGGCCACGATCATCTTGGCGCCCGTTTCCTTGGCATGCAGCATGTGCAGCATCGACACCGGGTGCGCCTCGGCCGCGTTGCTGCCGATGTACAGCGCGCACTTGGTGTTCTGCATGTCGTTGTAGGAGTTGGTCATCGCGCCGTAGCCCCAGGTGTTGGCCACACCCGACACCGTGGTCGAGTGGCAGATGCGCGCCTGGTGGTCGCAGTTGTTGGTCCCGAAGAACGAGACGAACTTGCGCATGAGGTACGACTGCTCGTTGTTGTGCTTGGAGCTGCCGACCCAGAACACCGCGTCGGGTCCCGAGTCCTTCCTGATCGCGAGGAGCTTGTCGCCGACTTCGTTGATCGCCTGGTCCCAGGAGATGCGCTGCCACTTGCCGTTGACGAGCTTCATCGGCGTCTTCAGCCGGTGCGAGTGCTCGACGATGCCGTGCTCGCGCACCGAGGCGCCCTTGGCGCAGTGCGCGCCCAGGTTGAGCGGCGACTCGAACACCGGCTCCTGCCGCGTCCACACGCCGTTCACCACGATGGCGTCGAGCGAGCAGCCCACGGAGCAGTGCGTGCACACCGTGCGCTTCTTCTCGGCCTTGCCCGCGTCCTTCTGCGCCTGCGCGGTGCCCATCACGCCGTACGGCAGTTGCGACGCGAACGCACCCACGCCGGCGGCAAGGCCCGAGCGCTTGAGGAACGCGCGGCGATCGAGGGTTGCGATGCGCGCGCCGGCGAGGCGCGAAAGCCGCGGGGCGGACCCCGGGGCGCTGTCGGTCTTCCGGGTCAGCAGCATGTAAGCCTCCTCCTGTTACAGCCGTGCGGATGCGTAGTAGTCGCGCACGTGCTCGGTTTCGCGATAGCCCTGCGAGGTTTGCGTGGCGTCAGCGCTGTCGGTGACGCCGGCGAGCGGCTGTGCCGCGGCGGTTGCGGCCCCCGCGCTGCCCGCGCCCAGCGCGAGCAGGAAGCGGCGGCGCTTCAGATCGGTGTGGGGGGATTGTCCTGCGCGCTGCGAGGATGTGCTCATGCGGACCTCCGGAAAAAGACTGCATCGCGACCGATTTATGTATGCGGGCCTTCTACCTGCACCCGGCATCATCGCGCCGGTTCGGGGCCTTCTATTTACTCGATGGCGAGCGAGTCACGTTCGACCGCCACGAAGCGAATGGTGAATTGTGCTACGCGTCGATAGTAATTTGCAATCTGCGATTGCGTTATTGCGTCGCAGCATGCATCCGCCCAGGAGCCGATCCAGCGGTCGAAGAACGCGCGCTGGACGGCAAGCGGCGCTGGCGCGCGACCCTCGGTCCCGGCGATCAGGATGCGCATCGTCTCCAGCAACGCCGCAAGGTGGTCCTCGTACAGCGCGGAGCCGTCGCGGCGGCCGAGCCCGAGTGCGGCGAGCTCGCCGCGGATCGTCACGAGCGGCGGCTCCGCCACGTCGCGCAGCCAGTACGACGCGTGCAGGTTGCACTCGGCCTTACCCACGCCGACGAAGAGGTCGGTATGCTCCTGCTCGGCGGCTTCCGCGTCCATGCCGCGGCTCGCGAGCACCAGCGCGTTCCAGGCGTGCGCGACCGGGTTGGCGTCGTCCTCGGCCCAGGTGTCGGACGCGCCGAGCGCCGCCAGCACCGCGGCGTCCGGCGCGCGCCCGTACAGCCGGCCAAGCAGCGCGTAGAACTCGGCGCGGGCCTGGTCCTCCGGCGCGAGATCGACCCCCACGCTCACAGCTTCGCGGGTTCGCTGCCCCCCGAGGGGGCGCAATTCGCGGCTTGGGGCGGCCCTGCGCCGCGAATGGGATCGTGGCTCATGGTCATATCTTGCGGATGTCCACGCTGTTCTCGGTGTGGATCAAGTCGACCACGCGGCAGTCGGCGCACATGCGCAAGCGGTCGAGCGCGCCCGCTTCGGCGAACATGGAGTGGGTCGCGAGCCGCGCGAGCATGGTCTCGACCATCTTCTGCGTGCCGAGCGGCTTGCCGCAACGCGTGCAGGCCGCGACCGCCGCCTCGTTCAGTACCCGCGGGCCGCGCGCGCCAGGCGTCAGGTCGAGGCGCGGCACGAGTGCGATCGCGTGTTCCGGACAGGTCGCCGCGCAGATGCCGCACTGGACACACTTGCTCTCGATGAAGCGCAGCTGCGGCCGCTCGGCGTTGTCGGCGATCGCGGCCTCGGGACACGAGCCCACGCAGGCAAGGCACATCGTGCACTTGTCCTGGTCGATAACGATGGCACCGTACGGAGACCCCTTAGGAAGGGCAATCACGGTCTGCGGCACCGGCGCGTGCGTGGCGAGATGCTCGATCGCGAGCGCGGCAGTGGTGCGTTTTTCCGGCGTGGCCGCGAACGCCGCCGCCACCCGCGGCCCGAGCGCGGGCTGCCAAGTGGCCAGCGTGGGCAGCGTATCGGCGAACACGACCTTAAAGTGCTCGCCCTGGTAGCCGAGCGCGTTGGCGATGGCATCGGCCACACGCATCTGGAAGCCGAGCGCCTCGGGGTACTGCGGGGCCTCGCGTCCGGTAGTGAGCACCGCGACCTGCGACGCGCCCCACGCGAGTGCGGCGAGCCACACGTCCAGTCCGGTCGATGCGATGTGGTGGATCTCGACCGGGATGACCCGAGCGGGCAATCCGCTGCCGCGGCGGGCGTGGCGGGCGATGGCCTCGCGGGCGTCCTCGGCGTGAAACAGGAGGCAGGCGTCGCGCCCGCCTGCGCCGGCGTAGGTCGAAAGCAGTGTCTTGATCCGCGCGGCAAGATCCGGGACCGCGGGATACGCGAACGTGAGCGCGCCGGACGGGCACACCGTGGTGCAGGCGCCGCAGCCGGCGCACAGGTGCGGCTCGACCACGATGCGGTCGCCGTCGGGACGGATGGCGAGTGTGGAGCACACGTCGATGCACAGCGTGCAGCCTTCGATGCGCGAGCGGGCGTGCGCGCACAGCGACGCCTTGTACTCGAAGAACTTCGGCTTCTCGAACTCGCCGGTGAGTGAAGCGAGCTGCGCGGCCGCGGACGCCTGCGCGAGCGCGTCGGCACCCGGGCCGAAGTAGCCCTGCGGCGGCTGATGCTGGCGGAACCACGGCGTGCGCGCGAGGTCGAGGACCAGGTCGAAGCGCTCGCCGCGCGCCGTGTCCGCGCGCGCGAAGTCGATCGCACCCACCGCACCACAGGCGGCGACACACGCGCGATGGCTCTTGCACCGGTCGAGATCGACCTGATAGCTCTCGTCGATCGCTTCCTCCGGGCACGCGCGCAGGCACGCGTTGCAGCGGGTGCAAAGGTCGAGGTCGATCGGATTTTCCTGCGCCCACTTCGCCTCGAACGCGCCGAGCCAGCCGGTGAGCGCGGTCAGCTTGCCCGAATACACCGGATACTCGCGCTCGATCGGCAGCGCGGTGCCGTGCGTGCGGCCGGTGGCGACGACCGTGACGGCGAGTTGCTCGTGCAGCGCTTCGGCCCAGTGCAGCGCCGCGTCGAGCGGACCCGCGATCAGGAGTTGTCCGTCGGACTTGTACGACACGCTCGGCACCGGCGCCGGATCGGGGAGCGCGGCCATGGCGAGAAGCGCCGCGATCTTGGGCGTGGCCGCCGCCGCCTCGCTCGACCAGCCCGCGGTCTCGCGGATGTTCACGAAGCGGATCTCCTGCACGCGGCCGCCCTCCCGCGTCACTTCGTCGAGCAGCCGCTGCTCCTGCGTGCACGCGACGACGACGTCGCCGGCGGCCGCGGCGGCGAAATCGCCGAGCTCGCGCCGGCACATCGCCGAGTGCAGTTTCGGCGCGGCAGGCAGGCCGAGCGCGCGGGCGAGCGCGCCGCCGTCGAGCGGCATCGTACGGTTGCAGTTGCAGACGAAAAGCGTTTTATCCGTCAGCGTCATCTTGCGCCTTTGGCGTTGCCGCAGACGGCGGCGCCTCCGCGGACTCGGCCTGCGCGACCTTGGTCGGTGCGCTTGCCGCCGCCTCTTCCTGCTGCTGTTCCTCGGTCCCGGAGAACTTCTCGTACACGTCCTTCAGCTTGGCGAGCATGCCTTCGGGCATGGGATCGGGCTTCGAGTAATCGTCGATGTAGACGTCGAGGCCGTCCATCACGTTGAAGCGCGGGTCGCTGAAGAGCTTGCGCAGTGCGGCGCGCCGCACGCCTTCCTCGACCTTGGGCGACAGGAACGCGGTGAAGTCGGACTCGAAAGTGAGCGACTCGACCGCCGGCAGCGGCGCTTCCGCGGCGGCGGCGACGGCCGGTGCCACAGGCGGCGCCGGCGTCGATGCGGGGGGCGGCGGCGCGGGGGCCGCGCGCGCGGCCTCGTGCTTGCGCCGCGACCAGCGCGACAGCGAGAACGCCTCCTTGTCTTCCGGATCGGTCATCGGCGCGGCGGCTCGCGCTTGAACGCACCGTCGGCGAACGGGTCGTTGCGCCTGGCCTTCTTCCTCGGCTCGGGCTTGTAATGCGCGGCGGTATAGTCCGCAAGCCACGCGCGCAGCGGTTCGGCGAGCGGCACGTTGTCCACGCGCTCGCCGCCGTCCATGAAGCGGCCGGCCTGGTTGTAGCTCAGGGTCACGATCAGCGGCCGCGCGGCGGGCTCGCCGTCGTCGTGCATGCGCCACATCACGAACGCGACGGGCCTGCCGGACGTGAGGTTGAGGTAGAACCCCTCGCCTTCCGAAGCGTGCAGCTCGACCTCCATGCCGGGGAAGCGCCACGACGTGCGCTTCGCCTCGCGCGCGATGCACTGCGGCGGTTGTGCGACCGCGCGGCCTTCGGCCACCGGCTCGACCGCGGACGGCTGCCACTGCTCGGTCGCCCATTGACTGTCGAGAACCAGGCGGTCCATCACCACGTCGACGGAAAAGTACACAGGCAGCATGGTTTATCCGAGTAGGCTCCTCCCGCTCGCGGCGAATGATACGTCATCTCTGCTACCATCATGGACTGCGCCATGGCCACGATAATTCCGCTCACCGATGCCCGCGCCGCCCCGCGGGGCGGGGCCCTCGCCGCGTTCGTGCGCGACGCCGCGCGGACGCCGGTGGCACCCGGGCCGCTCGCCGACACGCGCGGACGTCCGCTGCACGACCTGCGCATCTCGGTCACCGACCGCTGCAACTTCCGCTGCGTGTATTGCATGCCGAAGGACGCGTTCGGGCGCGACTACCCGTTCCTGCCGCAGCACGCGCTCCTGACGTTCGAGGAGATCGCGCGGGTCGCGAAGGCGTTCGTGGACCTGGGCGTGCGCAAGCTGCGGCTTACCGGCGGCGAGCCCCTGCTCCGGCGCAAGCTCGAGCGCCTGATCGAACTGTTGCGCGCGATCGACGACACGCTCGACATCACGCTGACCACCAACGGCGCGCTGCTCGCGCGCAAGGCGCGCGACCTTCGGGCCGCGGGGCTGTCGCGCGTCACCGTGAGCCTCGACTCGCTCGACGACGCGACGTTTCGCGCCATGAACGACGTCGATTTCCCGGTGGCGCGGGTGCTCGAAGGCATCGACGCCGCCGCCGCGGCGGGGCTTGCCCCGCTCAAGATCAACATGGTGGTCAAGCGCGGCATGAACGAAGGCTCCATCGTGCCGCTGGCCCGGCACTTCCGCGGCAGCGGCCACGTGGTGCGCTTCATCGAGTACATGGACGTCGGCG
>JADLEZ010000067.1 GCA_020845855.1 Burkholderiales bacterium | reverse complement strand
TGGCTCTCGACCTGCTTCACCGCGTCGTCGCCTTTCGCCTCGGAGTGCGCGCGCGACCACTTCGCGGCCTCGGCCACGTCCGCCGGGTAGGTCGCCGCCATCAGCACCTGCGACAAAAGCGAGTCGGGGTACAGGGCGATCTGCGCGGTGAGCGCTTCGAGCTGCTCGTTGCTGTAGCTCTGCGCGGCGGCCGACGGCGGCAGCAGCGACGAGAGGGCGAGCGCAGCCGCGAACGCAAGGCGGACGAGCCACGGAGTCGGGGGGTGTCGCATGGAAGATTCCTCGCGTTACGGTTCAGGGGTTGCCGAGGTCCAAGGCGTGCTCAAGCCCGGAACACGACCTTGAAGGCGTTCTTGGCCGTTTCCAGGATCGACTTCGCGTACAGGCCGCCGATGAACGCGACGAGGGTGACTGCGTCCGCCGAGCCCTTGAACTGCTCGTGCTCTTTCACGAAGTAGGCGATCGCGGCGACCAGCAGGGGCGCGATCAGTACTCCCAGGACCGGCCGCATCAGCATGCAAAAGGCGATGCGCCGGTTGTAGACCTCGCCTTCCGCCTGGGCGGGAACGCGGCTGCCGTCCTCGAGCTCGAAGCCGGCGGCGTAGCGGGCCAGGAGCGACGTGAGCGCGCCGACACCGCTCCCGGACATGCCGATGAGCGCGACGCCCAGCATGTAGTGGAGGTCCAGCCCTTGCGCGACGATCGCGCGGCCGGCGGAAAAGCTCAGGATGCACACGACGGCCAGCACGAAGGCGAGCTGCCGCGCGCTGCGATGGAGGGCGTCCAGCGTGGCGCTCGATGCGCCGGGCGCGGGCTCGCCCCCATCGGCGGCGGCCGCGGAGACTTGAGCTTCGGCTTGGGACATGGTTGTCGGGTCGAGCCGCGAGGCCGTTGCGGGAGACGGCGGGATCCTAGCGCGTGGGTCGTCGCCTCGATGTCACCAGGGCGACATCCTGCCCACCGGGGGCGCGGTCTTCCATCCGGCCACCGCGCTCGACCCGTCGGCGATCGCCACCGTGCAAGCCACGCTACGGCGCCGACTCCTCGCCGAGCTTCGTGCGCCGCGGCCTGCTGGAAGAAAACGACGCCCAGGCGATGGCGCAATGGGCGCATGGCGGGGGCTTCTTAAGTGGACGGCTCCGTGCGCATCGCCGCCGCCGACCGCGCCCGGCGGGAACGCCTGCTGCGCTATTGCGCCCGCCCGGCGTTCGCCCTGGAACGGTTACGCGAACTCGATACCGAGCATCTCCTCTACGACAGTGCCAAGCCCAGTAGCGGTGCCACAGCCCTGCGCTTGACCCCGCTCGAATGGCTCGAGCGCCTCGCGGCACGCGGCCCGCCGCCGTGGAACCTGCCCGAGCCCGCGCGCGGCCAACTCGACCCCCAGGCCCAACCCGCGCCGGCGTACCAGTTCGATCAACGCATCACCTGGTAACCACGACTCGCAGCGCTCGTGCAGATGCCTCGCGCCTGCAACGTCCCAACGGGCGCCAGCCGCTCGCCGTCGTGGTAGTGCAGCGCGACCGCCTTCTGCAGGCCGATGTCGTCGACGGGAAACACGTCGGGCCGCAGTTCGTGGAAGATCAGGAACATCTCGGCGGTCCAGCGGCCGATGCCCTTGACGTCGGTGAGCCGCCCGATCAGCGTCTCGTCCTCGAGCACGGGCCACTCGCGCGGGTCGAGCGCGCCGCGGGCGAAGTGCCGCGCGAGGTCGCGCAGGTAGACTGCCTTGCGCTCGGACAGGCCGGCGCGGCGCAGCGAGGGCAGTCGCACGCGGGCGACGCGCGCCGGGTCGAGCGTGGCCGGCGCACCCGCGCCGCCGGCGACCGCGACGAAGGCGGTCCCAGATCGACTGCGCCGCCTTGACCGAAATTTATTGGAGGGCGTTCATTTTTCGTCAACGGAATGTTGACATGATGCGCTGCGACTGTTACCATGTCTGCCATGGCGTACGCGATCGAATGGACGCCGGAGGCAACCAGTGTCTTGGCCAAGCTTCCGCGCAACCTGCGGCTGCGCATCGTCGCGAAGGTCGAGCAGCTCGCCGCCGATCCGTTCGCGCCGAACGCGAACGTCAAGAAGCTGGTCGGCGACTCCGCGTGCAGATTGCGCGTGGGCGACTGGCGAGTGATCTACGAGACGCAGAACGTGCGTCTCGTCGTCCAGGTTCTGCGGGTGGCCCCGCGCGGGAGCGCGTATGAGTAAGATTCAATTCATCGAATTCGATGGCGAACGCCGCTTTGCCGTCGTGCCCATCGAATTGTGGGAGCGGCTCGGGGCGCAGGAAGCGCTCGAAGACGCGGAAGATTTGGCCGCGCTGGCGCAGTTCCGGCGCACCGACACCGGTGCCCGCGTCCCGCATTCGGTCGTCAAGAGGATCGCCGAAGGCAAGCATCCGATTGCAGCATGGCGCGCCGAGCGGAAGCTCTCGGCCGCCGAGCTCGCCCGCCGGGCCGGCGTGACGCGGCAGATGATGAGTCTCATCGAGTCGGGTAAGCGCATCGGCACGGCTGGCGTGTTGCGCAAGATCGCCAACGCCCTCGAGGTGCCCCTCGACGCGCTGTTGCAATCCGCCTGACCGTTACGGCGTGAGCGACGCCTGCGTGCCGTAGGGCGCGAGTTCCTCGACCGAGTCCAGGAACGGGTGGTCGGTCGCGCGCGAAGTTGCGCACGGCCGAAATCAGGGCCTTCTCGCGCGTGCCCGCAATTGCGGGGCGCAGGGCGAGATAATCGGCGATGTGGGGCGGCTGGAGCGCGGCGAGCGCGTCATCGCCGAACACGCTCATGAGCAGCGCCACCTGCCGCGTGTACTCGTGTGCGTCTTCGCCGAGCCAGGCGCGGTCGACGACCGATGCGCCGCGCCTTGAGCCAACGCGCCCGGGCCGGGCATGCCGCGATGGGCGACTATGTGGACTTTGCCGCCCGGCTCGTGCGCGTCATGAGCTCGCGGGCGGCGCGTACCAGGAACCCCGACCGCGTTTCGCTGTGCTGGCGGGCGTAGTCGTCGATACGCGCGAGAATCCATCCCGGAACCGTGATGTTGATCTTCTCGGCACGCCCGAAGAACGTCTCGACGTTCGCTTGCACGACAGCCCACAGCCAGCCCTTGTAGGCGGGGTTGTCCTTGTGCTCCGACAGCGGCCTTCCTTCCGGCAGCGGCTTGCCATCCTCGGCGAGAACCTCGCAAAAGTGCTCGATCGCCTCGCGCGCGTTGTCGATCGCCTCGTCCACGGTATCTCCCGCAGCGAAGCAACCAGGAAGGTCCGGGACCACAACACCCCAGGCCGCTCGCTTGGTCCCCGGCTCCAGCACAATTACGAAATTCATGGGAGTGCTCCTTTCATCGCAGGCCCGCTTGCTTCGGGATCGCCTTGACCAGCCCAACGCCCAAGTGCTTCTTGGGGTGCGGCACGCTCACATGACCGCCCTTGGTTGGATGCGAAAAGCCGAGGAGTACGCACGGGAGCTCGACCTCATCCGCGACCGGCTCGCGGCGTCGGACGCGCCGCACTGGAAGGCCTTTCTCGCCGCCTGGAACGCTACCGATACTAGCGCGAGCGCATGAAGATGGCTTCCACTTCGGTTGCCGAGTCGCGCGGCAGCGAAGCCACACCCACCGCGGTTCGCGCATGCTTTCCGGATTCGCCGAAGACGTCGACGATCAAGTTGGAGGCGCCGTCGATGACCCTGGGTTGCTCGGTGAATTCCGCGCCGCAGCTGACATAGCCGTTCAGGCGCACGCAGCGCACGACCCGATCGAGGTCTCCTTCGCAGGCGACCTCGAGCTGCGCGAGCAGATTCAGCGCGCAGATCCGCGCCGCCGCCTGGCCCTGCTCCACGGTGAGTTCGCGTCCTACCTTGCCCACGTACTGCATTTTTCCGTCGCTGCGCGCGACCTGGCCCGCCAGGTAGACGATGTCCCCGACGGTGACGAACGGGACGTAGCTCCCGCCCGGAGCGGCGGGGGTAGGCAGCGTGATGCCGAGCTGCGCCAGTCGTTGTGCGATCCTTCCGGTCATATCGAACCTGCTCCTCGTGCCCGCTGCGCGAGCATCACCAGAAATTCGAACATCACGTGCGCCGCGAGGAACGCCGACATGTCGCCCGGATCGTGCGGCGGACTGATCGTGTTCACGTCCATGCCTACGACGTCGAGACGACCGCAGGCGCGAAGCGCGGCGAGCCCCTCGCGCGTCGACAAGCCGCCCCACGCCGGCGTGCACACCCCCGGCGCTACCGACGGGTCGAACACGTCCATGTCGAAGCACAGGTAGACCGGCCGGTTCTCGATGATCCTCTCGACCTGCGCAAAGACATCGTCGATGCCACGCCGCAACAGCTCTTCCGTCGAGACGATCGTGTACCCGAGCTGCCGCCCGTACTCGTACACGTGCGGCACCAGCAGGCTCGAGCGCACGCCGATATGGAACGAACGCCGCGCGTCGATAATGCCTTCGTCGACCGCACGCGCGAACGCCGTCGCGGTGTTATGGCCGTCGATCGGATACGCGTCGGTATGTGCGTCGAGGTGCACTGCGGCGAGCGACGGATGGCGGCGGTGGAGCGCCCGCATTTCGGGAAGCGCGATGGCGCCGTCGCCGCCCATGGTCAGCGGCACCGCGCCGTTGGACAGCGCAACGTCCAGCGCCGCTTCGATGCCGCGATAGGACGCCTCGACTGCGCCGGGCTGCACACGGGCGTCGCCCAGATCGATGACGCGAAGGCTCGCCAGCGGATCGATGCCGGTTTCGGCGTCGTAGCGCCGGATCAGAAGCGACTGCTTGCGAATCGCCGAGGGTCCCAGGCGCGAGCCGATCCGGTGAGGATGCGCGCCGCAATCGAACGGCAGGCCCAATACGACCGCTTTGGCATCGCCAGGTGCGCTGCGGTGCGGCACGCCCATGAACGTGACGGGCGGAGCGAAGGGGGTGTCGTCCATCGCCGATGCCTACTATCGGGCCACGCGATCGAGATAGTCGAAGCCGGCCAGCGTGTGCATGTACGCGACCGCGCACAATTCGTCGAGATCGACGTATTCGTCCGCACCGCCCATGTTGAACGGGGTCAGCCCGCACACATACGACGGTACGTTGCGCATCCGATACAGCCGGGCGTCCGAGCCGCCGACGCGGTAATTCACGACCGGCCTGCGGCCGCGCGCCTCCTGGCCTGCCCGGGTGAGGCAGGCCACGATTCCATGGTTGGGATCCGACCAGAGCGGCTCGAAACGGCGGACGATCCGGTATTCGATGCCTGCGCGGTGCCCGAGAATGTCGGCGAGGCGCGCTTCGATTTGTGCGGCCGCGATGCCGGCCGGCAGCCGAATGTCGAGCGTCGCGCTCGCGGTGGCCGGCGTGATGTTGCGCAAGATGCCGCCCTGGAAGATGCCGCAGTTGACGGTGACCCGGCGCAGGGTCTCGCTTTCGCCGGTCCCCGAGATCGCCTCCGAGACGGCGGAGGCGGCGTCGATGGCGCGGTCGACCTCGGCCGGCAACGGCACCGGAAGGTCGCGCAGCGCGAAGACCTCGACTAGTGCCGACATCAGCCGTTCGATGGCATTGAGGCCCAGATGCGCGTGGGCGCCATGCGCCGCCTTGCCGCGTGCGGTGACGTCGAGCCAGATCATTCCCTTCTCCCCGAAGCGTACGACATCGGGCGAGCCGGCATCGCCTGTGATCATCGCGTCGCCGGCCGCGTGCGGGAACTGCTCGAGCAGGAACTGCGTGCCGTGCGGTCCCATGCTCTCCTCGTCGCCCGCGAGCGTCAGCACGACCTCTCCCGCCCAAGCTTCGCGCATCTGCGCCAGGAGGCGCGCCGCGAGAATAGAGCAGGCGATGCCACCCTTCATGTCGGCTGCCCCGCGCCCGTAGAGCCGGCCGTCCTTCACGAGAGCGCCGAGCGGATCGACCGACCACTGCGATGCGTCGCCGATCGGATAGGTGTCGAGATGGCCGTTGTACACGAGGCGGCGGCCCGGCGTCGCGCCGCGGATGCGCGCGATCACGTTCACGATCGGCGGCGCGGACGCAACGACCTCCACGTCGACATTCGCAACGGACAGGAGTCTCGCGGCGACCGCCGCCACCGCCTGCGTGTCACCCGGCGGGTTCTCGCTCGCGGTACGCACCAACTGCGACGTGATGTCGACGAGCTGCTCGCGGCTGCCGCGGACGCGATCGGCAAGCTCGGACCTCGCAGCGTCGCGGGACACGCTCAGTGCCTCACGCCCGACTCATCCGCCGCTCCAGCACGCGCATGGAGAGCGACAATGGCCAGCAGATCAGGAAGTACAACAATGCCACGAAGGTGAAGATCTCGATAGGCCGAAACGTCGACGCGGACAGTTCCGTTGCCTTGCGGGTGATCTCGCTGACTGCGAACACCGAGGCGAGCGACGAGAGCTTGATGAGGTCGACGAAATTGTTGACCAGCGGCGGAAGCACGTTGCGCACCGCTTGCGGCAGGACGATGCGGATGAATGTCGCTTGCTTCGACAGGCCGAGCACTTTCGCGGCTTCGGTGTGCCCGGCCGGCACCGTCTGGATGCCGGCACGGTAGATCTCGCCCAGGAATGCCGTCGAATGCAGCGTCAAGCCGAGGATCGCGGCGGTGAGCGCATCGATGCGGATGCCGAGCAGGATCGGCAGGACGTAGTACACCCAGAACAGCTGGACCAGCATCGGCGTGTCGCGAAACACCTCGATGTAGGTCGCTGACGCGGCCGAGAGCGCGCGCCACTTCGACAATCGCCCGAGCGCGACCAGCACGCCCAGCACCATCGAGAATGCGAGCGCGAGCCCGGAGATCAGAAGCGTCAGGTAGAGACCTTCGAGCAGGAACGGCAGGTTGTTGTAGACCGCGTCGAAGCGGAAGGTATAGTCCATCTCGCAGCCTCGCTGTGCGCGTGGCGCAGCTTACGCGCGCCAATGCCGGGCGACCCGGCTCGACGCAACTCCTGCGACGAGCCGGTCGTTCGTGCGGTTCGCTCGTGCCGCCTTTGCGATGTGTCGCAGCGGCGGCGCGACGTCACTTCGTTTCGACGATCGCCTCGAGCCCGTTCTTCTTGGCGGCAGCGAGCAGGCGGCCGTCGCGCTTGATCGTCTTGACGAACAGGTTGACGTAGTTCAGCCACACCTGATCCCCCGGGGCGACCACATAGGCGTAGGGGGTCACGGCCAGCGGCTCGGTGGGGCTGATGATCATGGCCCAATCCTGCGTGGCCTCGAGCTTCTTCGCGACCGGGTAGTCGGTCATCAGGATGTCGGCGCGGCCGCTGGCGACCTCCCCTTCGCGGGTCGCGGGCGGCTGGACCGACAGGACCTTGGCGTTCTTCAGATACGTCTTCATGAAGCCGTCGACGTAGCTGCCGAGCTGGGTCGCCACCACGATTCCGGACTGGTCCATGTCCTTCCAGCTCTTGATCTTGGGATGGTTCTTCTTGGTCACGCCGTAGATGCTGGTCACGAGATAGGGATCGCTGAATTCGACCGCGCGCGCGCGCGTCAGCGTCGCCCCGACACCGAACATCCCGATGTCGCACTTGCCGGTCTGCAGATCGGCGATGAAGGTCTGGAACGAGCTCTCGACGAATTCCACCTGTGCCTTCAGTTCGCCGGCCAGCTCCTTTGCGATGTCGATATCGATGCCTTCGAGCTGGCCCGTCTTGGGGTTCTTGTACGAGATCGCGTAGTACTCGGGCCAGATGCAGACCCGCAGCTTCTGCGATTTGACCACCGTGACAAGATGCGATTCCTTCTGCTGCGCGAGCGCCGATCCGCTCGCCACCAGGGCCGCTGCGGCCAACATCATCGCGCCAAGTCGGCCGAGCTGCACCAAGCCATTCGCCTTCGTGGTTGCCATGTTTTCCTCCGATCAGTCCATTGGATTGAGCATGTGCGACAGAAACCGTTGCGTACGCTCGTTCGCCGGCGCCCTGAATACGGCGTCCGGCGGCCCCTCCTCGACGATCCGGGCATCGCTCATGAACACGACCCGGTCGCAGACCTCGCGCGCAAATGCCATCTCGTGGGTGACGACCAGCATCGTCGTACCGTCGAGGGCGAGCTGCTTCATGACGCGGAGCACCTCATGCACGAGCTCCGGATCGAGCGCCGACGTCACCTCGTCGAACAGCATCGCGACCGGACTCATCGCCAGGGCGCGCGCGATGGCGACGCGCTGCTGCTGGCCGCCGGAAAGCCGCGGTGGGTACTCGTCGCGCTTGTCGGTCAGGCCCACCCGCTGCAGCAGCGAGAGCGCGAGGTCGTTGGCCTCGGCGCGGGGCATCCCCTTCACCCGCAGCGGCGCCTCGACGAGGTTGCCGAGCACGGTGAGGTGGGGCCAGAGGTTGAAGTTCTGGAACACCATGCCGATCTGGGGCCGCTTGCGGCTGATCCGGCGCTCGACCTCGGGGTCCGGTGGTGCGCACGCGATGACCTCCCCTTCCATCACGATACGCCCGGCCGTCGGCGCTTCGAGCAGCGCGAGACAGCGCAGGAGCGTGCTCTTGCCCGATCCGCTCGGGCCGATGATCGAAATCACCTCTCCCTTTGCGACCGCGAGGCAAATGTCGCTCAACACGTCGAGCGTGCCGAAACGCTTCCCCAGGTGCTCTGCTGCCAGGATAGGCAGGCCGCCGCGTGTCATTTGCCTGCCTTGGCTTGGAACGATCGAGTGGAGTTGCGATCGACGGGAACCTGGATCTCCCCATACGGCGCCGCGCTGGCATAGTAGAAGGTTACGGCGCCGGTCGTCCAGTCTTTTCCGTG
>JADLEZ010000066.1 GCA_020845855.1 Burkholderiales bacterium | reverse complement strand
TTGGCGCGCGCCCGCGGCAGCGGCTCCACGATGCGCGCCTGCGCGAGCTCGTAGAACTCCGCCGTGAGCCGGTAACCTGCCTGCCGCTCGGACAGCGGCTCGAGCAGTCCGCCCTTGACGAGCTCGTCGGCGAGCGCGGCGCCTTGCCGCGTGTCGACCGCGAAGTCGTGGCAGAGATTGGTGACGCTCACGCGCGCGCGCTCGGGTGCCAAGCCGACCACCCGCGCGAGAGTGCGCCCGGTGGCGGCTCGCAAGCGCAGGGGGTCGATGCCGAAGTACAGCCGGTCGGTCAGCAGGGTGCGCTGTTTCATCGTGCCACGGAAGAATCGAAAGGGGTGCAAGCGACGCTATGACGATAGCATAGCGGCCGAGGAGACGACAAGCACGTATCGGCGGTCTTTCCAAGTCCGTGCATACTTACAATCGAAATAAGACACGATGAACCTGATCAGGACCCCGCCATGGGATCGGAACAGATCGCCGCGAAACGCGTACTGGTCACCGGTGGCGCCGGATTCATCGGCTCCAACCTCTGCGACCGGCTGCTCGCCGACGGCCTCCACGTGGTCTGCCTGGACAACTTTGTCACGGGCGCGAGGCGCAACGTGCGCCACCTCGCCGACAACCCGCGGTTCACCCTGGTCGAGCACGACATCACCAAGCCGGTTTCCGTGAGTGTCGACGCGATCTACAACCTCGCCTGCCCGGCGTCGCCGCGTCACTACCAGAACGATCCGATCGGCACCCTGAAGACGTGCGTGCTGGGCGCGCTCAACGTTCTCGAGCTGGCGCAGCGGTCGGGCGCGCGCGTGCTGCAGGCCTCGACCAGCGAGGTCTACGGCGATGGGGCCGTTCATCCGCAACCGGAGAGCTACTGGGGCCACGTGAACCCGATCGGCGTGCGCTCATGCTACGACGAAGGCAAGCGCAGCGCCGAGTCGCTGTTCTTCGACTTTCACCGCCGGCACGGAACCGACATCAAGGTCGCGCGCATCTTCAATACCTACGGCCCGCGCATGCACGCCGACGACGGCCGGGTCGTGTCGAATTTCGTCGTGCAGGCATTGAAAGGCGAGCCGGTATCCATTTACGGCGACGGTTCTCATACGCGGTCGTTCTGCTATGTCGACGACCTGGTCGACGGCATCGTTCGCCTGATGAATTCGCCGGCCGGGGTTACCGGCCCGTTCAACCTGGGCAATCCGGAAGAGTTCACGGTTCTCGAACTTGCCGAGAAGGTATTGCGCCTGACACGATCCGAGTCACGGCTGGTCAGGTCGCCGCTGCCCGAGGACGACCCTCGACGGCGGCGTCCTGACGTGTCGCGGGCACGGACGGCACTGGGGTGGAAGCCGTACGTCGGCCTCGAGGACGGCCTGTTGCGGACGATCGAGTACTTCCGGCGGCAGTTCGACGCGACGCGCAGCACGCCCGCCTCGCTGCACGTGGTCGCGCCTCTCGATCCGGTCGGCGCGCAGGGGCGCGCGCATGGCAAATAGTGTTCTGGTCACCGGCGGGGCCGGCTATATCGGCAGCCACGGGTGCAAGGCGCTGGCAGGCGCCGGCTGGACCCCCGTCACGCTCGACGACCTGTCCGCCGGACATCGCGACGCCGTGCGCTGGGGCCCGTTCGTGCGCGGTGACGTCGGCGACGAGTCGCTCGTGCGTACCGTCCTGCGCCAGCACGGCATCGAAGCGGTGCTCCACTTTGCCGCGCGCGCGTCGGTCGCGGAATCGATGCAGTTCCCCGGCAAGTACTTTCGCAGCAACGTAGCCAACACCCTTGCCTTGCTCAACGCCATGCAGGCGGAAGGCGTGCACCGCATCGTGTTCTCGTCCTCCTGCTCGGTCTACGGCGCGCCGGCCGAGTCGCCGATCGACGAATCGCAGCACCAGCAGCCGACCAATCCTTACGGCGAGTCCAAGCGTTTCGTCGAGCGGATGCTGCACTGGTTCGGCGAAGCTCATGGATTGCGCTTCGCGGCCTTGCGCTACTTCAACGCGGCGGGCGCCGATCCGGACGGCGAGCTCGGAGAGAACCACGATCCGGAGACGCACATGATTCCGCTGGCCATCCAGGCGGCGCTCGGACACCGTGCGCACTTCCGGATTTTCGGTACCGACTATCCGACGCCCGACGGAACCGCGATCCGCGACTACGTGCACGTGACCGATCTCGCGCGCGCGCATGTCGACGCGCTGCGGCGCCTGCGCGACGGCGCCGCCAGCATGTGCGTCAACCTGGGCACCGGCCGGGGTCATTCGGTTCGCGAAGTACTGCGGATGGTGGAGCAGGTCGGCGCGCGTGCTGTGCCGACGCAGGACGCCCCGCGCCGGCCCGGCGATCCGCCGGAGCTCGTCGCCCGCGGCGAGCGTGCGCGCGAATGGCTGCAATGGCAACCCGTGCACTCCGATCTGCGGACGATCGTCGCGACGGCCTGGCGCTGGCAGGCACGCGCGACGACGCCCGGGCAACCGGCCGTCGCGACCGGATAAGCGCTCGCCGGCGCGTTTTCCTCGTGTCGAACCTCGATACCGCTCCGGTGTCGCAAGACAACGCTCCGGCTGCGGCCGCGCGCCGCTCGCCGGCAGCCGAAGCCCTTGCGGCGGCACGCGTCGCGGCGCGCGGGAAGTTCCTGTTCGTCGGCGAGCGCAAGTATTGGGTCAAGGGCGTTACCTACGGACCCTTTCGGCCTGACGCCGACGGCCATGCCTTTCCCGATCGCGCCGGCGTCGAGCGCGACTTCGCGCAGATGGCACGCGCCGGCTTCAACACCGTGCGCGTGTACACCCGGCCCCCGCTCTGGCTGCTCGACAGCGCGCTGCACGCAGGGCTTCGCGTCATCGTCGGCCTCGCCTGGGAGCAGCACGTTGCGTTCCTCGAGCAACCCGACGCCGCAGCACGGATCGTGCGAGGCGTGCGCAACGACGTCCGCGCCTGCCGGCAGCATGCGGCCATCCTTTGCTACGTCGTCGGCAACGAAATCCCCGCGCCGATCGTGCGCTGGCACGGCCGCCGCGCGATCGAGCGCTTTGTCGAGCGTCTCTACGGCGCGGCGAAAGACACGGACCCGCAGGCGCTCGTCACCTATGTCAACTACCCGCCCACCGAATACCTGCAGCTGCCATTCCTCGACGTCTGCTCGTTCAACGTCTACCTCGAGTCCCGCGCCCGGCTGGAGCCCTATCTGGACAGGTTGCAGAACCTTGCGGGGGAGCGGCCGCTGCTGGTTGCCGAGGTCGGCCTCGACAGCAGGCGCAACGGCGCGGACACGCAGGCCGAATCCCTCGGCTGGCAGGTGCGCACGGCGTTCGCCGCGGGATGCGCTGGCGCGGTCGTGTTCAGCTGGACCGACGAATGGCACCGCGGCGGCTATGACATCGATGACTGGCAGTTCGGACTGACCACGCGCGACCGGCAACCGAAGCCCGCGCTCGCCGCGGTGACACGGGCATTCGCGGACCTTCCCTTTCCGCGCGACACCGCGTGGCCCGCGGTCAGCGTCGTGGTGTGCAGCTACAACGGCGCACGCACGCTGCGCGACACGATGGAAGGGCTGCGGGCGCTCGACTATCCGGATGTCGAGACGATCGTCGTCGACGACGGCTCGACCGACGCGACGGCGCAGATTGCCGCCGAGTACGGCGTCAATTTGATCCGTACCCAGAACCGTGGACTCTCGGCCGCGCGCAACACGGGCTGGCAAGCGGCGAACGGCGCGATCGTCGCCTACATCGACGACGACGCGTACCCGGATCCGCACTGGCTGCAGTTTCTCGCGTACCGCTTCCTGCATGACGACTGGGTCGGCGTGGGCGGACCCAACATCGCGCCCGCGGGCGACGGTCCGGTTGCCGAGTGTGTCGCCAATGCGCCGGGCGGGCCCGTGCACGTTCTCGTGTCCGATCGCGAGGCCGAGCACATTCCGGGATGCAACATGGCGTTCCGGAGCAAAGCGCTGGCCGCGATCGACGGGTTCGACCCGCGCTTTCGCACGGCGGGCGACGACGTGGACGTGTGCTGGCGACTCCAGCAACGCGGCGGCCGGATCGGCTTCCACGCCGGCGCGCTGGTCTGGCACCATCGGCGCAACTCGCTCGCGATGTATTGGCGCCAGCAGACGGGGTACGGGCGCGCCGAGGCGCTGCTCGAGGAAAAGTGGCCGGAGCGCTACAACGCGGCCGGTCACCTGAGCTGGCAGGGACGGCTCTACGGCCGCGGCTTCGCACTGCCGCTGCGCTGGCAGCGTTCGCGCATCTACGGCGGCGTCTTCGGCAGCGCCGGCCATCAGTCGCTCTACCAACCCGCGGCGGCGACGCTGTCGGCGCTGCCGCTCATGCCCGAGTGGTACCTGGTGGTGGCTGCACTTGCGGGGCTGTCGTGCGTGGGCCTATGGCTGCCGCCGCTGCGGTGGGCGATGCCGTTGCTGGCGGTGGCGCTCGTGCTTCCGTTGGCACAGGCGGCGCTCGCCGCAACGCGCGCCCGGTTCGCCGAGCGGGCGGCATCGCGGCGGGAGGCGTTCCGGCGCTGGCTGGTTACGTTCGCGCTGCATATGGCGCAACCGCTCGCGCGCCTGCGCGGACGAATCCGGCACGGGCTCACCCCCTGGCGGCTGCGCGGTGAATCGATGCTCGCCACACCGAGGCCTTGGCGTCACGCGTTCTCGAGCTCGCAGTGGTCGGCACCCGAAGTGTGGGTGGCGCGGCTCGAGGCCGCATTGCGCGAGCGACAGGCGATCGTCACCCAGGGCGATGCGTGGGATGCCTGGGACCTCGCCGTGCGTGGCGGGCTGTTTGGCGCAGTGCGCGTCAACATCGCCGCCGAGGAGCACGGCGGCGGCTGGCAGCACGTTCGCCTGCGCACCTCGCCGCGGGCGCCGGCCGCGCTGGCGATCATCGTCGCTGTGCTGCCGATCGCGGCGTTCGGGCTTGCGCAATCGGCATGGATGGCGGGCGCGGCAGCGATCGGGGCAGCCGTACTGCTCGTCGGACTCGCGCTGCGCGATTGCGGCCGGGCCAACGCCGCGATCAAGATCGCCGCCGCCTCGCTCGAGCCGGAAGGATCCGAGCGCAATCGCGCCGGCGCGGAGGCCCCGTGCTGAGGTCACGAGGCGCGCTGGTACGGCTGCTCGCCGTCGCGCGCCCGTACTGGCCACACCTTCTTGCTTGCCTGATCGTGAGCCTGGGCTCGATACCGCTGGCCCTGCTCACGCCGCTGCCATTGCGGATCGCAGTCGACAACGTGCTCGGTGCAGCGCCTCTCGCCGGATGGATGGCCGGCGCGGTGCCGTCGTCGTGGGCGGCCACGCCCGATGCGCTGCTGTGGCTCGCCATCGCGCTGATGTTGATCACCGTGCTGCTGATGCAGCTCCAATCACTCGGCAACGCGCTGCTGGACGCCTACGTCGGACAGCGGCTCGTGCTCGCCTTCCGGGCGCGCCTGTTCCATCATGGGCAGCGACTCTCGTTGACCTATCACGACAGCGCGGGCACGACCGATGCGACCTATCGCATCCAGTACGACGCGCCGGCGATCGAGCACGTGCTCGTCACCGGGCTCATTCCCCTGCTGGTGTCCGCGTTGACGCTGGTGGGGATGATCGTCGTCACCCTGCAGATGGACGCGACGCTGGCGATGGTCGCGCTGGGCGTCGTGCCGGCGATCTGCGCACTCACGGCGATCTTCGGCCAGCGTCTTAAGGAGCGATGGACCGACTTGTGGGGATTGGACAGCAAGGCGATGGCCGTGGTCCACGAGACCCTCGCCGCGTTGCGCGTGGTCAAGGCGTTCGGCAGCGAGGACCGCGAACAGCAGCGCTTCGAGCGGCAGGCCGGCGAAGTGGCGCGCAGGCAGTTCAACCTCGCGTTCCTGCATGGCGCGTACGACTTGCTGGTCGCGCTTACGCTCGGTATCGGCTCGGTGGCCGGACTCTACGTCGGGGTCGGTCACGTCCAGTCGGGTGTCTTGACGCTGGGACAGTTGCTGGTGGTGATGGCCTATCTCGCGATGCTCTACGAGCCGCTGAACATGCTGACCAGGAAGTTCGCCGACCTGCAGTCGGGACTTGCCAGCGCGCAACGGGCATTCGCACTGCTCGACGAAGCACCGGAAGTGATCGAGCAGCCGCACGCGCGCACGCTCGCGCGCGCCCGGGGCGCCATCGAGTTTCGCGCCGTCGCTTTCACCTATAGTCGCGGCGCGTCGGTCCTGCAGGACGTATCGTTTGCCGTCCGCCCGGGAAGTCGCGTCGGCGTGGAGGGAATGTCGGGGGCCGGCAAGTCCACCCTGATGAGCCTGTTGGTCCGCTTCTACGATCCGACCGGCGGCCGGATCCTGCTCGATGGCGTCGATCTGCGCGAGTACCGGTTGCGCGACCTGCGCGCGCAGTTTTCCATCGTGCTGCAGGAGTCCGTACTGTTTTCGACGACGATCGCCGAGAACATCGGATACGGGCGGCCTGGTGCAAGCGACGACGAGATCATGCAGGCGGCGCGGTTGGCCAACGCTCACGATTTCATTGCGGCGTTCCCGGACGCGTACCAAACGCCGGTCGGCGAACGGGGAATCCGCCTCTCCGGCGGCGAGCGGCAGCGCATCGCGCTCGCTCGCGCGTTCCTGCGCAACGCGCCGATCCTCGTGCTGGACGAGCCCACCAGCGCCATCGACATCGCCTCCGAGGAGAAGATCATCGACGCCACCGAGCGGCTAATGTGCGACCGCACGACCTTTATCATCGCCCATCGCCCGAGCACGCTCGCAGGATGCGACGTCCGCCTGCGCGTGTACGACGGCAAGGTCGTCGACCTCGCGGCGGACCGCCCGGCGCCCGCGGGTGAAGCCGCCGCCGCCCCCGTCTTGCGTGACGAGGCGTGGCCGTGACCGCGCTGCGTATCGTCGTCGCCGGTATCATCGGCGGCATGCCGTACGCCGGGATGGCGTGGCAGGCGGTCCAGATAGTCCTGGGGCTGCGCCGACTGGGACACGATGCTTGGTACTTCGAGACCACATCCGCGTGGCCATACGATCCGCTGCAAGCGCGGCGCGTGCCGGAATCGGAATATGCCGAGGCGTATCTGACGCGCGTGTTCACGGGCTTCGACCTCGCCGGCCGCTGGGCCTATCGGCGCAGCTACTCCGACAAGACTTGGCGGGGAATGGACGGCACGCAGGCGGAGGCGCTCCTCGCCGGCGCCGATCTCGTGCTCAACATCTCCGGCGCGACGGTGTTCGCGGACGAAGGGCTGCGCATCGGCCGCCTCGTCTACTACGGCACCGATCCGGTGTACGACGAGATCAACTATGCCAGCGGCAATGCGATGGCGAGAGCCAACGTGGACGCCCACGACGACGTGGTCACGTTCGGCGAGAACATCGGCGGCCCCGACTGCACGGTGCCGCCGCTGCCGCGCATGCGCGGACACACGCGGCAGCCGGTCGTCGTCGAGCTATGGCAAGGTGGTCCGCCCGTCCGCCGGGAGTTCACCACGGTCGGCAACTGGAAGCAGAGCGGCCGCGACATCGCCTTTGCCGGTGATATCTATCGGTGGAGCAAGCATCACGAGTTCCACAAGCTCATCGACCTGCCCGCCCGCACCACGCAAGCCATCGAGCTCGCCACCAATCTGTCTTCGAGCGTTGACGAGCCGGACAGTACCGTGGTGCCCACGCTCCGCATGGCCGAGAGCGAGTACGCGTTGCTGCAATCCCGCGGCTGGGGCTTGGCGGACGGCCCGGCGATCAGCGGCGATCCCTGGCGCTACCGTGACTACATCGTTGCCTCGCGGGGTGAATTCACCGTGGCAAAGGACATGTACGTCAGGCCCCGATCCGGCTGGTTCAGCGACCGCAGTGCTTGCTATCTGGCCGCCGGACGCCCGGTCGTCACCCAAGACACGGGATTCGGCCGCGTGCTTCCCACCGGGACCGGGCTCTTCGCTTTTCGTACAGCCGACGACGTGCTGGCGGCGTTCGACGCGATCAATGCCGACTACGAGCGACACAGCCAGGCCGCGCGCGAGATCGCCGATCAGTATTTCCGCGCCGAGACGGTGTTGGCGAGAATGCTCGCGGACCTGGGATGCTGATGCGTTGGCCGGAAGCAATCGCGTGATCGTCGATGCGGCCGACTTCGGTCGGAGTCCGGTGATCAGCGCGATTGGCGACTCGGGCCGTCCACCGTGGTCGATCGGCGGCGCGTCGGTGCGACTCGTGATCGTCTCGCCGCATTGCGACGACGCGGCCTTCGCGCTTGGCGGAATGCTGTCGACGCTGGGCCCGGAAGCATGCGGGACCGTCGTGACTTGCTTCTCACGCAGCGACTATGCGTGGGAATCGCACTCGCCCTCGGTCGAGACGGTGACCGCCACGCGCATGGCGGAGGACCACGCGTGGGTCCGCCGGCTCGCGCTCGTGTCGCGAGCGCGCGTCACCGTCGCGCACCTCGGGCTCGACGATGCGCCGCTGCGTCTGGGTCTGCGCGGGGCCGGACTCTACATGTCCGCGATGCCGCTGTCGCAGGTGCCGGTCGCCCGCACGATCGCGGCCGCGCTCGCGACACTCGCCACGGACGGCGCCATGCTGATCGCGCCACTGGGCATCGGTGGCCACGTCGATCACCTGGTCGCTCGGCGCGCCGTCGAAATGTGCGCAGGCGACACCGCGCGCACGCTCTACTACGAGGACCAACCGTACGCCGCGCGCGCCCCGCGGCAGGTCCGTCGCGCCACGCGCGGGTATCGACTCGCCAGCCGGACGCGGTTCTCGCCGGCCGCGAAAGCGGATCTGCTTCGCTGCTATCCATCGCAGATCGACGCGCGCGAGATCGACGCGATCGTGCGGTACGCCGTCCACGTGTTTCTCCGGCGGCATCCCGGGCGCGTACGGACGTTCGACCACCCTTGGGCGCAGGATACGGCAGCGCCGGCCCTCACGGCCGTCGAGCGATTGTGGCGCCAGCAGCCGCCGCGTCGCCACCGCATTTCGGGGTGTCGATGAGGCGGGTGCTGATCGCGTCCAGGCGCCCTGCGCCACCGATGTTCGTCGGCGGCGCCGAAGTCTCCGTCCGTTTGCTGGCGCAACGCTTGGCCGCCAGTGGCCGCGACGTGACCGTCGTCGGCAGTCATGTTCATATCACCGGCCATGAGCCGAGCGTGGCGGCGCTGCAAGCCTATGGCGAACACTTGCGTGAGTTGGGAGCGACGCAAGTAGCAGTCGTCGATCGCCATGCGCTGACCTATCGATTGGCCGGCATGCGCTGCGTTTCCACGTCGAATGCGGAGTACCTTCGCACCTGCGAAGCGGAATTGGCACAGGGCAGCCACGATGTCGTGCTGGCGATGCTCGAGCAAGGCGAGGAGGTGCTGCGAGCCTCTGCAAGCCGCGGCGTCCGCACCGTCGCCTGGATCCATGACGTGTCCGATAACGGGCTTGCCTGCCTCGAGAGCGACCCGGCCTTGGTGCTCGCCACGTCGCGCTTCGTTGCGCGAGCCGTCGGCGCGCGCTTCGCCGGCGAGGTCCGGGTGTTCTATCCGCCGTTCGACTTCCGCGAGAACCCAAACGGACACGCGCAGTTGCCGGGCGATTGCGTCAGCATGGTCAATCCGATTCCAGAGAAGGGCGGGGACCTTGCGTTTCGCCTGGCCGCTCTGAATCCGGGCCGCACGTTCCTGTTTGTCGAGGGGTGGCGCTGGAGCGAGCTCCTGGATCGCTATCGGCTGCCCAATGTCCACTACCTGCCTCCCCAGATCGACATGTCGACCTTCTGGCGCCGAACGCGGGTACTCATCGTGCCGTCGCGGCTGCCCGAAGGGTTCGGCCGCGTCGTGGTGGAGGCGAACCTGCGCGGCATCCCCGTGCTCGCCGCCCGTCGCGGCGGCCTTTCGGAAGCGGTGGGAACCGGCGGAATCCTGATCGACAAGCGCGACCCCGCGCACTGGTCGGAGAAGCTTGCGCAACTCGACGACGAGGCCCGTTTTCGCGCGCTTGCGGCCCGGGCCCTCGTGTCCGCCCGGCGGTTCGAGCGGGACGTGGACGCGGAACTGGTTGCGCTTGGTGTCTTATAGTCCTGCGTGGATCTGGTCGGGATGACAGGATTCGAACATGCGAGATCGGTCTTTCCAAGTGGCGCGCGGACAGGCAAAGTTTGCGTCTATGAAGCATGCACATCTCGCGGCGGCGCTGGCCGCCGCCATCGCGGCAGCACCGGCGGCCGCGTTCACCTTTTCCGATGGCACGACGCTGACGTGCATGGCGCAGGGCAAGCCCGTGACCGAGGTGTTCGCGAGTCCCGACGACGCGTCGATGCGCCAGCGCACCGGCCGCGCCGCGCGCGTCGGCGGCGGCTGGCAGATCACGTGGAACGAGGGGCGGCTCAATGGGTTGCCGCCGGTGGTGCGCGACTTCCTGTTCTTCCACGAGTGCGCGCACGCGCGCGTGCCGACCGAGGTCGAGATCGAGGCCAATTGCGTGGGCCTGGTGGAAATGCGCCAGGCCGGGCGGGCGGGGCCGCAGGTCGAGGCGGCGCTGCGCCAGCTGTACGCGCGCGACCCGTACTGGAACAACACGTTCCGCTGCGCGGACGCGGTGGCGGAGCGCGAGGCGGCGAAGGCGAAGTAGAAGGGTGACCGTCTCGATCGAGGTCAGCGAGGAGGGTGGAGTACGCTACCTGCATTTCGGGTCGCGCTGGATCCAGGGCGCGATGCGCACTGCGCGGCCCAACGCGCTCGAGCTCGAGTACACGCGAATGATGATGTTCCCGCTGCTGATGCGCGCCGGCGGGTATCCGCGCAGCGTGTTGATCGTGGGTCTGGGCGCGGGGTCGCTGATCCGGTTCCTGTACAGACACCGGCCGCGCGCGGCGCAGACCGTGCTCGAGATCGAGCCTTCGGTGGTCGCGGCCGCGCAGCACCACTTCCGGCTGCCGCCGGAGAGCGCGCGCTTGCGCATCGCGATCGCCGACGGCAGCGACTACGTGCAGGCGAGCGACCGCGCCTTCGACCTCATCCTGGTCGACGGCTACGACGCCAAGGGCCGCACGGGGGCACTCGACACGCTGCCGTTCTATTGCAACTGCCAGGCGCGCCTCACGGTGCGCGGCGTGCTCGCGGCCAATCTCCTCACGCGCAACCACGGCGCGCGCGGCAGCTTCGAGCGCATGCAGGCGGCGTTCGGCGGGCGCGCGTTGGCGCTGCCCAGATGCGCAAGCGGAAACGTGGTGATGCTGGCCGCGGCCGGCGAGTCGGTCGCGGTTCCTGGCAAGGACCTCATGCAGCGCGCTCGGCGGCTGCGGCGCGAGACCGGGCTCGACTTGACGGCGGTTGTGCGGCAGGTGGGCGACGTGCGGCTGTAGGCGGGCACGAGCCTCACCAATTGCGAGCGCTCGCGAACCCGGCGCACAATCTCCACCCGCCGGGGCGGGGGTCGAATATTCACGGCGGGGGCAGTCACGGGTTCGTATGGGGCGGCGCCGTCAACGGCGGCGACATCTACATCTTCCCCAACCTCGGCGCGTTCGCCAACACGAACCTCGGCTTCATGGCCTGACGTCAGAACAGGGCCTGCGTATCGCCGTCGACCGGCAGCGCATGGCCGGAGATGTTGGCGCCCAGAGGGGAGGCGAGGAACACGATCGCGTTGGCGATGTCCTCGGCGGTGACCAGGCGGCCCAGCGAAATTCTCGCGAGCGCTTCGTCGCGCACCACGTCGGGGTGTACGTTGCGCAGCCTTGCCCTGCTCGCGAACACGTGGTCGATGCGCGCGCCTTCCACCGCACCCGGGCAGATCGCGTTGACGCGAATGCCGAGCGGGCCGACTTCCATCGCGAGCGACTTGGTGAAGCCGATTACGCCCCACTTGCTCGCGGCGTACGGCGTGCGGTTGGGAAAGCCGAAGCGGCCGGCGGCGGAGGACAGGTTCACGATGCTCGCGTTGCGGCTGTGCGCAAGCATCGGGATCGCGTGCTGCGCGCACAGGAACTGCCCGGTCAGGTTGACCGCCAGCGTGCGCTCCCAGTCGGCGAGCTTCACTTCCACGCAGGGCGCCGTCGGGCCGGCGATGCCCGCGTTGTTCACCAGGACGTCGAGTCCCCCGAGCTTCGCCGTCACGGTCGCGAAGAGCTGCGCCACCGCCTCGGGGTCGGAGACATCGCAAACACTGTGGGAAAGCTCGCGCCCGGCGGCCTTGGAAAGGTGCGTTTCGTCGATGTCGCAGACATGTACGCGAGCGCCTTCGCGAGCGAACGCCAGTGCGGTGGCAAGGCCGATGCCGGACGCGCCGGCGGTAACGAGCACGCGGGCGCCCTTCAACTGAGTGTCCATCGCGGTATTGTACGTGGCCTACGGAGCCGGCGCATAGAGCGCGGCGAGGATCGCCGCCGTCGCCGACGCCCCGATGCGGTTCGCGCCGGCGGCGATCATGGCTTGCGCGTCGGTCAGGGTGCGGATGCCGCCCGACGCCTTGACGCCGATGTTCGGCCCGACCACAGCGCGCATCAGCGCGACGTCGCTTTTCGTGGCGCCGCCCGCGAGATGGAACCCGGTCGAGGTCTTGACGAAGGCGGCACCCGCGTCGACGGCGAGCTTGCACGCGAGGCGCTTCTCGTCGTCGGTCAACGCGGCGGACTCGATGATGGCTTTTACCGGAACGCCTTGCGCGGCGCGCACGACCGCCGCGATGTCCGCGGCCGCGAGCGCGGTCTCCCCGCTTTTCAGGAGGCCGAACGCCATCACCATGTCGATCTCCCGCGCGCCGTCGGCAATCGCGAGCTCCGTTTCCCGCGCCTTGGCTTCGGGTCGCGCGCAGCCGTGAGGAAAGCCCACGACCGCGATCGCGCGGCCGGGTGCGTCGCCGAGCGCCTTCACCGCGGCCGACACCCAGCACGATTGCACGCAGTAGAAGCTCACGCCCCATTCGCGCACGACCTCTGCGCCGGCGGCGATGTCCGCCAGCGTGGCCTCGGGCTTGAGCACCGAATGGTCGATGATGCGGGCGAGCTCGGCGCGAGTCATCATTTCTTTCCTTCGTAGGCTTGAAATGGGGACGTACCCTGAAATGGGGACGTACCCTGAAATGGGGACGTACCCCATTTCCGACGTGAAATGCGTGAAATGGGGACGTACCCTATTTCCTGGTTCCTTCGGCAATCCGCCGCTGCAAGTGCGCGTCGAGCGCCGCCGCGGTGGCGAACTCGGGGGTGGTGTCCGGCACGCCGTGATAGTAGACGACGAGCGCCGGCGTACCGGCGCGCGCAGCCGCCTCGGATGCGAACAGGCGGAACAGGGTATGGGGATGGTCGCCGATCTGCGCGCGCGGGATGCGCACGTCGAGCACTCCGTGAGACATCACTGCCTGCTGCCATAGCTTCTCGTCCTTGGTGAACGGATCGACCCCCACCACCGCAAGCCACGGATAGGTCTTGGCATCGACGGCCACGCGCACCACGACCTCCGCTGCCGCGGCGCTCCCCCCGCGCTCGATGCCCCAGGCGAGGATGATGCCGGGCGCGGAAAAAAGATCGCTGCTGCCATGAACTTCCTTCGCGGACTGCGCGTGCGCGCCGAGCGCAATCCCTGTGACCAATGCGAAGAGCCAGCGCGTCATTCCGGCACCACCGTCAGCGCGCCGTCGGCCAGGCGCAAGCCCACCACGGCGCCGGGCCCGAGGCCATCGCCCGGCGCGCCGTAGCGCACGGCCTGCAGGATCGTCTCGCCGC
>JADLEZ010000065.1 GCA_020845855.1 Burkholderiales bacterium | reverse complement strand
GCTTTGCGACGACGGGGGCCACGCCCGGCATCGGCGGCACCGACAGTAGCGGCACCCGCTGGTTCACGCCGAGCACGTCCGACACGCAGATGATGCAGGCAGTGAACTCGCTCAACGATCAGTACCAGGCGCTACTCAAGGCGCTCGGCGGCACAGGTACGGCGGTCTTCGCGCAGGGCTTCTCAACCGACCCCAAGGGCTCGGCGCAAAGCAACGTGCATACGGGCGTGTTCGGTCCGACTGGACAAGTGTTCAACGCCGAGAACGCCAATGTCGGTCGCTCGCCAGAAGAACTGAAAGCAGCGCTCGAACAGCAGTCGATGCAGGCGATTCTCGCGGCGCTGCAATCGAGCGAGCTACCGAGCGTCGTGCACGACTACCTGGCGTCCATCGACGTGAGCACGGCGACCGCGGAGCAGATTCGCGCAGCACTCGCGCACGTAGCTGAACTCAAGGCGCTCGCGGATGCTGTGAGCATGCTGCCGTCCGACATGGCGGCCAACCTTCTGTCCGCGATCGGCGTGAGCGACGAGCTCGACGTGAAGATCGCCGAGTTCGCGGTCTCGTTCAAGGCGTTCGCGGCGGCTGCCGGCGAGTTGCAGGACCAGCTCGACCGCGATCCGCAGGCCGAAGCGATCAAGGCGGTTGCCGCCGCGCACGCGACGACGTTCGAGAAGGTCGGCCTCGCGCGCGACGCGCTGAGCGAGATGCTGACCAAGTACGACGGCAGCACGGAAGGCACCAAGGCGCTCACGGCCGCCACCGGCGCATACATCGACGCGCAGGTCGCGGCACTGGCCGAGATCAACAACATCAAGACCTCCCTCGACGGGATGTTCGGCAACACCCTGCGCACGTTCGAGCTTGCGCTGATGGACACCAAGGCGCAACAGGGCTTCTACGTCGACGAAGCGCTGAAGACGGTCGCACTACTCAAGCAGACCACCGACCCGCAGAAGATCGCGGAGCTGTCCAAGATCGTGAATGACGATCTGGTGTCGGCGTTCAACCTGATGGACCCCAAGACGCAGAAGGAGCAGCACGACTACCTGAAGGGCATCCTTACCGACGCGCAGGCGGCGGCCGGCACGCAGTTGGATCTAGCCGAACAGTCCGTGGTGGACGCCGGCACGCAGTCGCAGCAGATCCTGGACAAGGTCCAGCTCGCGCTGGATGAGGCGGCCGACAAGCAACGCGAAGCCGCGCAAGCGCTCATCGACGCGGCGCAGGCGATCAAGGACGCAGCCGCGCAGCAGCAGACCGCCGCAAACACGAACGTCGCAGCGGCCAATGCGCAGGCGGCCGCTGCGGTCGCCCAAGCTGCGGCGGCCACCGCACAGCAGACGGCCGCCGACACGCCGGTAGCAGTTGCGGTGACGGTGTACGAAGGCAGCGGGGGGCCATGATGGACTTCCGGCCGGATTTCGCGACGTGGCTCGACACCGGACGCATCGAGGGTGCCGCGAACGCGATGCGCTGCCTGTTGATCGAGTGCGAGTACCGCGATCTCGTAACGGGCACGGCGGGTGTGGAGTACCTGTCCACCATGCCGTTCGTGAGCAACCCGGGCGACTCGCCGCCGAATACGGCCTATCGCGCGGTCGTCACCAAGGTGCCCGGCTTCCGGCAGGCGATGTCCGACTTCATGACCGGCCGTTCTGCCGCCAATGTCGGCACGGTGGAAATACTTGCCGCCGAGGACGGCACGATGGACGCGTGGATCGACGCCTCCCGCGACTATATCGGGCGCAGCGTGCGCATCTACATCGGCGACCCGGCATGGTCCAGGCAGCGATTCGAGTCGACGTGGGTCGGTGTGATGGCCGCCATCAGCATCAGCGGCACGAACAAGGTCACGCTGGAAATCCGCGACCAGCAGCACTTGCTGAGCGAGCCGATCGCGCGGACCGTGTTCAGCGCAACGCAGTTCCTCCAAAGCGCCAACTATGGCGAAACGTATCCGCTCACGTTCGGCCTGTGCCGCAACGTGCACCCGGTGATGCAGATGGTGGCAACGGCGCCCGGTGTATACACGTACTTCTTTTACGTGCACGACGGCCCGGTGCAGGCGATCGACACCGTGCGCATCCACGGCCTGCCGATTCCGACGAATCAGTACACGACCTATCCCGAGCTTGGCTACTTCACCATCAATGTCGCGGGCAACATCGACGGCTACGTGACGGCCGACGTGCGCGGCGAGGTCGATCCGGCGACCGGGTACTGGTACAGCACGCCGGCCGAGATCATGCAGCGCATTTTGCGGCGGTCGAAGCTTTCGGCAATCCCGGCCGACTTCTCGGCGTTGGCGAACAAGTGCCCGCAGGTGCTCGGCATCGCCATCCCCTCGGGTGAGGTCGTGACGGTCGCCGCGGCGCTGGACATGGTCGTGACCAGCGTCGGCGGTTTCTACTCGACCGCGCGCGACGGCACCCTGTTCGCGGGCCGGGTGGACTTCGACAACGACCCGGTGCTCGACATTGGTCCCGAGCAGATGGTCGAGCGGGGCCTGTCCATTGCGGCCGTCATGCAGCCGCGATCCTCGTACATCGTGACGTATGACAACAATGTCACGCGCAACCCCGGCAATCTCGCGCCGCCCGATCCGTATCTGGACCCGGCGATGGACCCCGACACGCGAGCGTGGCTGGAAAAGGGCCACCGGCTTGCGCGCTACGACAATCCGAACATCGCCAACTTCGCCAAGGTCAACCCCGACAAGGTTCGCCTCGCCTACTTCACCACCCGGGAAGACGCGTACGCGGAGGCGCAGCGGTTGATGGGACTGTTCGGCTCGTTGCGACTGGTGGTCGACGTGCGGTGCTTCTTGGCGCCGATGGCGCTGTCGATCGGCAACACGATCCGCATCATCCATACCCGCTACGGCTTCGCCACCAGCCGCAAAGCCGTGATCATCGGCATCGCCGAAGAGTGGGGGAAGAAGATGATCACGCTCCGGGCGCTTGTCCAATGAAGATGCTATTCGGCAGCGCAGCCGATGCCGCGACGCTGACGGCGACGCCAGACATGCGGTCGACGCTGCCCGTCACCAATCTGCAGAACGAGTTCCGTGAAATGGTCGCGCGCACGTCCTCGCTCGCGCCGCAGGACGTTGCCATGGTGTGGGTCGACCCGACGCCGATCAGCGCGTGCGTGCTGTACCGCAACAACCTGTCGAGCGCGGCCACGATGCGCTTCCGGGTCTACGACGAGCCGACGATGGGCGTGCTGCTCTACGACTCGGGCACGATCAGCGCGGACCTTGCGAAGCCGTTCGGCGAACTGTGGTGGGGCGTCGATCCGCTCGGAGCGAGCTACTTCGACGCGTTCGGCTACAGCGTCGCGTGGCACTGGCTGCCGGCACCGGTCGTGGGCAAGTACGCGGTCCTGACACTGAACGATCCGGCCAACACGGACGGCTACATCCAAGCCTCGCGGCTGTTCGTGGGGATGCATTGGGCGTCGACCTACCCGCCCATGAACGGCATCGAGTTGACCCACGACGAGACGACGAAGGTCTATCGCACGGAAGGCGGCAGCGTGCGCAGCGAGGCCGGCGCCGTGTTCCGTCGCCTGCGGATCGCGTTCGACAAGCTGCCCGAAGTCGACCGCGCGCGCATCGTGGAATTGCTGCGCACTGTCGGCCTGCGTGGCGACGTGTACGTCTCGGTGTTCGACGGGCTCGCGAACGCGTACGAGCGCGACTATCAGGGGCAGTTCAAGCTCGAAACGAAAAGCCCGAGCGTCATCAACCGCTATTCGTACATCGATCAGGAATTCGTCTTCGTCGAGGTCTAGACCATGAGCATGCCGAGCACCGTCACCTTTGCCGCAGGCGATAAGGACTACATCGCGAAGCTGATGCAGTTGATCGCCGACATCAACGCGATGTATGCGCAGTACCTGACCACACTCGCGCCCGCGTACTTCGTGGGGTCGAGCACCACGTCGGTCGCGGTCGGCACCGGCAGCAAGGCGTTCACGCTGGCCGACGCGAGCGCACGCGGCTGGACGGTCGGCATGTCGCTGCGCGTGTCCTCGACGGCCTCGCCCGCGAACTACATGGACGGGCAGATCACTGCCTACAGTCACCCGAACCTGACCGTCAACGTCGTGACCATTGGCGGCTCGGGCACGCTCGCGGCGTGGTCGATCGGGCTGGCGAACCCGAGCGCGCTCATCACCAACGCCACCCCGGGTACGGCGCTCGCCAATCAAACCATCGTCGTCAACAACGCCGGCACCGCGATCGTCGGTGTGCAGCGCGCGCAGCACGCGCTGTACGACGAAGTGTCGTGGTTCCTCAACCGCTAACGGGACGCCCACCACCATGCCCGCCACCCGCACCCGGCTCGGTCAGTCGCAGCTTGCGAACACGATCGGGACCCTGTACACAGTCCCGGCGAATAGCACGCTGGTCGATCAGAGCATCTACCTCTGGAACGACGACACGTCGCAGCGGATCGTGCAGATTCAATTCGTGCCGAGCGGCCAAGCGCCCGGGGCGGACTACTACATCCTCGAATCGTTCGCGGTCTACCCGAAGACCGGCATCCTCGTGCAGCCTAAGCAGGCGATTGCTAGCGGCGGCACCATTCGCGGCTTCGCCGACGTGGCAGCGAAAGTGTCGTGCCACCTGTCGGGCCTCATCGTCAACACGACGACGGATGCGACCATCGTCACCCGCCTTGCGCAACTGCAACTTGCCGCCGCGCTCGCCACCGTCTACACGGTGGGGGCCAACCCGCTCGTCGATCAAGCGCTGTGGCTGTACAACTTCGACACGACCTCGCGCACGGTGCAAGTGCAGTTCGTGCCGAGCGGACAGTCACCCGCGCTTGATTACACGGTGCTGAACGCCTACGTGTTGCAGCCGAAGACCGGCATCGCGATCCAGCCGGGGCAGGTGATCGGCGCCGGCGGCACCATTCGTGCGAACGCGGACGTGGCGAACAAGGTGACGCTCGCCGCGACGGGATTGCAGCTATGAGCCTTCAAGCATTCGGCAATGCGGCCAGCGGCAAGACGTGGCACTGCACGACGTACACCGCGAACGGGACGTGGACCAAGAACGCGAACGCCGCGGACTTGATCATCGTCGACCTGGTCGGCGGCGGGCAGGCCGGCTTTAACGGAGGCGGCGCGGGGAGCTCCGGCGGCACGTCGGGGCAGCGCGTGTGTGCTGTGCTCAACGTCAATGGCGTGTCGTCGGCCGCGATCACCATCGGCGCCGGAGGGGCGAGCAACGGCGCGCACGGCACCGAGTCCACCTTCGGTTCGCTCTTGCGTGCGCACGGCAGCAATCGCATCACGCCGTACTTTACGGCGGGCCCGGGCGGGCCGTGGGGATTCACGCAGATCGACGACATCAACTTTGGCAAGTCGGGCAACACGGCGGGCCAACCCGCTGCCTATCACCCCGGTTGCGCGATCGGAGCGGTGGGCGTCGGTGGCGTGACCGCGACGAACACCGGCGGCGGTGCGGGCGGCGGCACATTCTACGGGCAGGGGGGCAGTGGCGGTGCGGGGCACGCCACCAACGGCAACCCCGGCGGCGCGGCGAGCGGCTATGGGTCGGGTGGCGGTGGCGGCGGCGGCGGTAGTTCCACCGGCGGCGCGGGCAGCGCAGGGATGCCGGGTTTGTGCAAGGTGTGGGAATACTGGTAGGAG
>JADLEZ010000064.1 GCA_020845855.1 Burkholderiales bacterium | reverse complement strand
TAGAGGTCGCGCGGCGCGCCTTCCTGCGCGATCTGCGCGCGGTTCATCACGATGATGCGATCGGACACCGCCATCGCCTCGGCCTGGTCGTGCGTCACGTAGACGACGGTGAGCCCGAGGCGCTGCTGCAGGTCGCGGATCTCCTCGCGCATCTGGCGGCGCAGCCGTGCGTCGAGGTTCGACAGCGGCTCGTCGAACAGCAGCACCGAGGGCTCGAGCACCAGTGCGCGCGCGACCGCGACCCGCTGCTGCTGGCCGCCGGAGAGTTCCGAGGGCAGGCGGTCGTCGTACCCGGTGAGTCCGACGGTCGCGAGCGCGTCGCGCGCGCGTCCGTCCGCGTCGGCGGCCTTCATCCCCGAGACCACGAGCCCGTAGCGGACGTTCTGCAGCACGCTCATGTGCGGGAACAGCGCGTACGACTGGAACACCATGGACACGTCGCGCTCGTTGGCGGCGCGCAGCGTGACGTCCTTGCCGCCGATGCGCACCACGCCGGCCGTCACCGCCTCGAGGCCCGCGACCATGCGCAGGGTGGTGGTCTTGCCGCAGCCGGAGGGGCCGAGCAGGGTCACGAGCTCGCCCTTGGCAACCGTGAACGAAATGTCGTCGACTGCGGTGACGTCGCCGTACTTCTTGGTCACGCGCTCGAAGACGACGCCGTCGGTGGATGGGGTCATGTCAGCCGTACCTCCGCGCGCCCCTCGCCCCTGCCCTCTCCCCGCAAGCGGGGAGAGGGTGCCCGACAGGGCGGGTGAGCGGTTCATGCTTCACGTCAATTTCCGGTCACGATAGCCGGCGCCGCCGGGCGCCGGCCGAGCTTCGTCTCGCCGATCAGCCTTTGCATCGCGAGCAGCACCACGAGCATCACCAGGATGAGCACCGCGGAGTACGCGATGGCGAGCGGGTACTCGCCCGCCTCCACCCGGTTGATCACGTACACGGTGGCGAGGTTGTACTTGGCGGTCGCGAGGAAGATGACCGCGCTCACCGCGGTCATCGCGTGGGTGAAGCTGAACACGAGGGTCGCCAGTATCGCCGGCCGCAGCAGCGGCAGGATCACCTCGCGCAGGGTGCGCACGGTCGACGCGCGCAGCGTGGACGACGCCTCGTCGAGCGTCTTGTCGATCTGCGCCAGCGCCGCGATGCCGGCGCGCACGCCCACCGGCATGTTGCGGAACACGAAGCACAGCACCAGGATCGCCATCCCGCCGGTCAACTCGAGCGGCGCCACGTTGAACGCGACGATGTACGACACGCCGATGACCGTGCCCGGAATCGCGAAGCTCACCATGGTGAGGAACTCGAACGCGCGGCGGCCCACGAAGCGGTGACGAGTGATCACGTAAGCCGACAACAAACCCACCGCCGCGGTCAGCGGCGCCGAGATCGCCGCGACCAGCATGGTGTTGAACAGGCTGTCCCACGCCGATCCGGTGAACATACCCGCCGGATTGTCGAAGGCGATGCCGAAGCCGGCCAGGAAGTGGCGGAAGGTCATCGTCATGTCGCCGCGTCCGATGTCCTTGACGAAGCCGCCGATGAAGATGATGACGTAGCACGCGAGCGTGAAGGCGATCCACGCGCAGGCGATGGTGAAGCAGGCGTTCCACAGCGGCTTGGGCAGCTTGCCCGGCAGGCCGCCGTCGCCCTTGCCGGTGACGGTGACGTACGAGAGACGCCCGATCCATCGCTGCTGCAGGTAGAACGCGAGGAGCGTGAGCCCGAGCAGCACGGCGGCGAGCGCGGCCGCGCGGCCAGGATCGTGCTGCGCGCCCGCGACCGCGAAGAAGATCTTGGTGGAGAGCACGTCGTAGTTGCCGGCGAGCACGATCGGATTGCCGAAGTCGGCGAGGCTTTCCACGAAGCCCAACAGGAATGCGTTGGCGAGCGCCGGTCGCAACAGGGGCCAGGTGACGGTTCGGAACACGCGCGCGCGCGACGCGCGCAGTGTCTGCGCCGCCTCCTCCAGCGCGGGGCTGATCGCCGAGAGCGCACCGTACAGGATCATGAACGCGATCGGCGAGAAAGTGATGAGCTGCGCGATGGCGACACCCGGCAGGCCGTACAACCAGCGCGAGCGCGGGATGCCGCAGCAGGCCTCGAGCCAGCCGGTGACGAGCCCCGTGCGGCCGAACAGCACCACCAGCGCCAGCGCGATCACGAACGGCGGGGTGACGATCGGCAGGATCGACATGAGCTTGAGCATGCCGGCATAGCGGCGCCCGCCGCGCTGCACGACCAGCGCGAAGACGAGCCCGAGCAGCGTGGAGAGCAGGCCCACGAGTGCCGCGAGCATCGCGGAGTTGATCGCCACTCCGCAGCGCGTGCCGCCGCCGAAGCAGCCCAGCCCCCAGATGTCCTCGGTCAGGAGGCGCTGCGCGGCAAGCTGCGGGGCGAAGCGTCCATCGGCGTCGAACAGTGCGGCCAGCAGGACCTTGGCCACCGGATAGAAGATGAAGATGACGAGCAACGCCGCGATGACGACGACGATGGTGGAGACCGTCGGGTCGCCAGCGAACACGCCACGGCGCGCGAGCGCGCGGGCGAAGGCCACGGTGAGTGCGGAAAGCGCGATCGCCGCGCCCCAGCCGAACGAAGGGCCGGTGTGACCGACCGCGAGCGCCGCGCCGAGTGTCCAGACCACCCCGAACGCGGCGGCGATCGCGGTGGCACGGTCCCACTCCCGCCAGGCGAAGACGAGGGCGGCGACCGCCCCTGCCAGGAGCGGCCACAGGTCGCGGGCGCCGCCGGCCGCACGCATCAGCGCCGACGGGCCGCCCGTCATCGCCCACGGCAGGGCGACCAAAGCCACCACCGCGGCGGCGGTCACGTAGACCGTCGCCCGGTCCCGCTGCGCCGGCGCGAAGACGGCCGGCGCGACCGCGGTGGTTTCCATCCGCCTTAAGCGCGGGCGCCCCTCACCCGCCCTGTCGGGCACCCTCTCCCCGCTCGCGGGGAGAGGGACGGGGTGAGGGGAGGGCGTCGGGCTGCTTCACGCGATCGTCACTTCGGCAGAGCCGCGACTTCCTTGTCCCACTTGGACAGCAGGCGCTTGCGCTCCGCCGACGAGCCCCACTTCGCGAAATCGTAGTCGATGAGCTTGATGTCGCCGAGCTTGGGCGCCTGCGGCGGGACGAACGCGTTCTTGTTCGACGGCACCTGGAAGCTCACCTTGGTCTGCCCGGCGATCGACTGCGCCTCCGGCGTCAGCGCCCAGTCGTACCACTTCTTCGCGTTCACCATGTTCTTGGCGCCCTTGATGATGCTCATGCTGCCGATCTCGTAGCCGGTGCCCTCGCATGGCGGAACGATGGTCACGTTGGCACCGTTGACCGCCTGCACCACGGCGTCGTGCAGGAACGTGATGCCGACCAGGCTCTCGCCGGTGGCCGCGGCGCGCGCGGGCGCGCCGCCGGACTTCGTGTACTGGTTGACGTTCTTGTGCAGCGCCTTGAGATACTCGAACGCCTTGTCTTC
>JADLEZ010000063.1 GCA_020845855.1 Burkholderiales bacterium | reverse complement strand
TGTTCCGTGGCGGCGGCCGGTCGTTCGGGCCGCTCGTGCGCAGCCACGCGATCGACCTGCCCAAGAAGGTGCGGGCGCTGGCGCTGCGCCACGCGCTCTCCTCGAAGGCCAAGGACGGCAGCATCATCGTGCTCGACCAGGCGACGGTCGATGGCGGCAAGACCAAGGCGCTCAAGGAGCATTTCGGCAAGCTCGGCTGCGCCAATGCGCTGTTCATCGACGGCGCGCAGGTGAACGAGAATTTCGCCCGCGCCGCCCGCAACATCCCGAACGTGGACGTGCTGCCGGTGCAGGGCATCAACGTCTACGACATCCTGCGGCGGCAGAAGCTGGTGCTCACGCGCGCCGCCGTCGATGCGCTGGAGGCGCGCTTCAAATGAGTCCCGCCATCGAGCCCCGTTTCTACGACGTGATCGTGTCGCCGGTGATCACCGAAAAGGCGACCACCGCGTCGGAGCACAATCAGGTCATCTTCAAGGTGGCGCGGACCGCGACCAAGCCGCAGATCAAGGAAGCGGTCGAGAAGCTGTTCGACGTGAAGGTGAAGAAGGTCAACACGCTGGTGCGCAAGGGCAAGACGCGGGCGTTCCGCGGCGTCGCCGGCCAGCTCTCCGACACCAAGCGCGCGGTCGTCACCCTCGAAGAGGGCCACCGCATCGACGTGACGACGGGCCTCTAAAGGCGCGGCGAGGGATTATTGGCATGGCACTGAAATCATACAAGCCGACCACGCCGGGCCAGCGCCAGCTGGTGCTGGTGGATCGCTCGGCGCTCTACAGCGGCAAGCCCGTGAAGAGCCTCACCGAAGGCAAGATCGGGACCGGCGGCCGCAACAACAACGGCCGCATCACCGTGCGCTTCCGCGGCGGCGGCCACAAGCGGGCGCTGCGGCTGGTCGATTTCAAGCGGCTCAAGTTCGACGTGCCGGCGAAGGTCGAGCGGCTCGAATACGACCCGAACCGCACCGCCTTCATCGCGCTCGTCACCTACGAGGACGGCGAGCAGTCCTACATCCTGGCGCCGCAGCGGCTCGCCGTCGGCGACACCGTGGTGTCGGGTGCGCATGTGGACGTGAAGCCCGGCAACGCGATGCCGCTGTCGAACATCCCGGTCGGCACCATCGTGCACAACGTCGAGCTCAAGATCGGCAAGGGCGGTCAGATCGCGCGCTCGGCCGGCAGCTACGCGCAGATCGTCGGCCGCGACCAGGAATACGTCATCCTGCGGCTCAATTCCGGCGAGCAGCGCCTCGTCAACGGCAAGTGCATGGGCAGCATCGGGGCGGTGTCGAACCCCGACCACATGAACACCTCGATCGGCAAGGCCGGCCGCTACCGCTGGCTCGGCTTCCGCCCGCACAACCGCGGCGTCGCCATGAACCCGATCGACCATCCGCTCGGCGGCGGCGAAGGCCGCACCTCCGGCGGCCGTCACCCGGTCACCCCCTGGGGCTTCCCCACCAAGGGCAAGAAGACCCGCAAGAACAAGTCGACCACGAAATTCATCGTGTCGAGCCGCCACGCGCGGAAGAAGAAGTAGAGGCGAGCAACATGACGCGTTCGGCTTGGAAAGGCCCGTTCGTCGACGGCTATCTCCTGAAGAAGGCCGAGGCCTCCCGCTTGTCGGGGCGCCACGAGGTCCTCAAGATCTGGAGCCGCCGCTCGACCATTCTGCCGCAGTTCGTGGGCCTCACTTTCGGCGTCCACAACGGGCAGAAGCACATCCCGGTGACCGTCACCGAGGAGATGGTGGGGCACAAGTTCGGCGAGTTCTCGCCGACCCGCACGTTCCACGGCCATGCGTCGGACCGCAAGGCGAAGCGGACCTGAGGAAAGGCGTCAGCGATGGGCAAGAAGAAGCACGAGCGCAGCCTCTCCGAGAGCGAGGCCAAGGCGGTCGCCCGCAACATCCGGGTGAGCCCGCAGAAGCTCAACCTGGTGGCGCAGCTCATCCGCGGCAAGAAGGTCGCGGCCGCGCTCGCCGATCTCGAATTCTCGCGCAAGCGCATCGCGCGCGACGTGCGCAAGTGCCTGCAGTCGGCCATCGCCAACGCCGAGAACAACCACGACCTCGATATCGACGATCTGATCGTGGCGCAGGCGCATGTGGGCAAGGGGCTGGTGATGAAGCGCTTTCACGCGCGCGCCCGCGGTCGCGCGGGCCGTGTGGAGCGGCCGTTTTCACACCTGACGATCGTCGTGCGTCAGGTCGAAGCTGAAGCCGAAGCGGCGTAAGCGGAGAGGGATTTATGGGTCAGAAGGTCAATCCGGTCGGGCTGCGGCTCGGCATCAACCGGACCTGGGACAGCCGCTGGTATGCCGGCAAGGCCGAGTACGGCAAGCTGCTGCATGAGGACATGGCCATCCGCGAGAAGCTGATGGAGCCGCTCAAGCAGGCGGCGGTGTCGCGCATCATCATCGAGCGTCCGCACAAGAAGTGCCGCGTGACCATCCACTCGGCCCGTCCGGGCGTGGTCATCGGCAAGAAGGGCGCCGACATCGAGAAGCTGCGCAAGATGGTGGCGACGGAGACGTCCTCGGACGTCGTCATCAACATCATCGAGATCCGCAAGCCCGAGCTCGACGCCCAGCTCGTCGCCGAATCGATCGCCCAGCAGCTCGAGCGCCGCGTGGCCTTCCGCCGCGCCATGAAGCGCGCCGTGCAGTCGGCGATGCGGCTTGGCGCGGAAGGCATCCGCATCAACTGCTCCGGCCGCCTCGGCGGCGCGGAAATCGCCCGCATGGAGTGGTACCGCGAAGGCCGCGTGCCGCTGCACACCCTGCGCGCCGACGTCGATTTCGGCGTCGCCACGGCGTTCACCACCTACGGCACCT
>JADLEZ010000062.1 GCA_020845855.1 Burkholderiales bacterium | reverse complement strand
TGGATCGGCTCGCCGAGGTGGGCGAGGATGGCGCGTACGGTGCCGGGTCGGTGATGAAGCCGACGATGCGCATTTCGGTTGCGCAAAGCGGGCACAGCAGCGGAAAGACTTCGTAGATGCGGGCGAGGAGCTGCGCCCAAGTGAGGCGAGCGGTGCTGCGCGGCAAGGGTTGGGCGGGTGGCCGATTCGGGGCCGCTGCCGGCGGGCTCGGCGCGGCGACCCTCGCGGTCACCGCCTGGCGTAGCGGCGCGTTGGGCGCGCCGCCGTAGTAGCAATGGCGATGGGAACTGCGGCAGCTGGGGGTCGCCACGGAGGCGGGCATCGACCTTCAGTTCGACGAGTTCCGGCTGGTTGCGGCCGTCCGTGCCATGCCCGGTACCGCACGAGGCCCGGCCGATGTTGGGGGTGAAGTGGCCCACGCGCTGGATCGCCTCGCGCGAACCGTCGAGCGGCGTTACGGCTGCAAGGCCAAGATCACGAGCCGCACCGACGCGACGTTGAGCTTCGAGCACTGAGGCGGGGCTGCGGCGCGAGCCCCGCGGGCCGGGTCTCAGCCGCCACGCGTCGGGCCAATCGTCGACCCTTCCGCCACGCGGTCGCCGCGGCCTGGCGCTGGCCGCCCGTCAGCGTCTCCACGCGCGGTCCGGACGTTTCAGGGCGTCTTCTTCGAGTCGCCCCGCATCGTGAACAGTCCCGGCAATATCCGCGTCCTGAGCAACGACCTCAACTGGATCAACTTCAGCACGTTGCCGCACGCGCCGGTGCGCACCTGGACGTTGACACTGGCTGCCGGCGGCAACGCGGAGTATGTCGTCGCCGACACGTTGGCCCCGCACCTCAATACCTACTCAACGGTGGTCGAGGCCGCCGCCAACGGACAATGCTGGGTGTGCCTGTTGCACCTTGATCCGGTCGACCTGCGATAGTCATGGTGGAGCCTTCCCGCATGGGCCGGCAACCGCACCGTTCGGCGAGCACTCCGGGGTACGGTGACTCGAGGGCTACGTCTTGGCGGCGATCAACCCGCCGCCGCGCACGGGCTTCGCCGTCGCCGCACCGGGAATGATGCAGACCAGCGCGAGCACCACTTCCCACGCGTCGACCCGCAGCAGCCGGCGATATGCGGCCTCGGGCACCTGCTCCTTCGATCGCGGCACGATGGCGGTCACGGTGACCGAGACGATCTCACCCGCCGGAAGCTCGCAGCGCTGTGCGAGCCGCCCCACGACCTCGTTGCCGGTGTCGACGAGGTCGCGGGTGCGCAGCCGCAACGCGTCGCCCACGGCGAGTGCGCGGATCGCCTCATGCACCTTGGGCGAAGCGGTGCGGCCGGCGTGACCGAGGTCGACGTCGCGCAGGCCGAGGTAGACGAACTGCCGCTCGAGCGCGGGGTCGCGCGGCGGAAACGTGTCCTGCTGCGAGCGGCGCAGGGCCGGTCTCGGCCGCAGGGCCGGCGTGAAGGGATTGGCGTTACGGGTGAACTCGATCAGCGTGAGCGTCTGCTGCGCGCGCGTGGCGGCGCCCACGATGGACGCACACAGCGCCACGTACTGGACGTGAAAGTTGCCTCAATGTAATCTTTAGGTTACAGTGGCTGCGTACGAGATCCTGCACTACTGCACGTCGACCGGCATCGACGTCTTCGGGTCCTGGTTCGATGGCCTGAGGGACACTACCGCTCAGGCGCGCGTCGCCGTGCGGGTCGATCGACTGGCGCGCGGGTTGTTCGGCGACTCCAAGGCGCTGCGCGATGGGGTGCGCGAGTTGCGCGTGGATCACGGCCCGGGGTATCGCGTCTACTACGCGCTCGCCGGCCGCGTCGTGGTCGTGCTGCTGTGCGGCGGGGACAAGCGAACACAGAGGGCCGACATCGCAAGGGCGGTTGGCTACTGGGTCGAGTTTCAGGAGAGGCAACGATGAAGGCAACTGCATCCCACGACGACTTCATGCGCGAGCGACTCGCCGACGTGCGATTCGCGGCCGACTACCTGCAGGCCGCCCTCGACGATGGGGATCGTGCCGAACTGTTACTCGCCCTGCGCCGAATCGCGGAGGCCCGCGGCGGGATGGGCAAGCTCGCTCGAGCAACGGGTCTGACGCGTGAAGCGCTCTACCGGACCCTGAGCGCGTCCGGCAATCCGCGCCTGACGAGCCTCTCTGCGATCCTGGGAGCGGCCGGATTGCGCCTGGCGATCGTCCCGGCTAGAGGCGGTGTCCGGCGTGGCAAGCGCCGGGCAGGTGCGGCGGCTCCGGCCTGACACAGATCCCCTCGACGCACCTCCGTTGGGCACGGACACCGAATCCGGTGACCCTTTCGCGTCGGATCCGCGGTGGGCGGATTATCGCCGCCGGATCAGCCAAATAATTTAGCTCATGGATGCGCGCCGCGTCAGAGGCGGAACAAGCGCACCCGGCATGTCGGTCGCCGGGAAGCACCGGCCCGAACCAAAGCCGAGGAGCGCCGGCCGAGGCGTCTTCGCTCAGCGTCGCGTGAGGTTCGCGTCGACGGCGGCGAGTGCGTCCCCACGGGCGCGCACGGGCTTTGCCGTCGCGGCACCGGGAATGATGCAGACCAGCGCGAGCACCACTTCCCACGTGTCGACCCGCAGCAGCCGGCGGTAGGCGGCCTCGGGCACCTGTTCCTTCGAGCGCGGCACGATGGCGGTCACGCTGACCGAGACCACCTCGCCCCGAAGGGATCACCCGCGCCGCGCTCAAGAAAGAATCTTTCGCGCAGCCGTAAGCGCAGCATTTCCTAAGCCCGAAAGGCGTCGTCTCTATTCTGTTCACTGTGTAGCCTAACCGAGCCTAACCGAAGCCTAACCGGGCTCGTCGGCGGCGCCGAGAACGCCGATTGAAGGGCAGCTTTCGGCAACGACGAACGGCAGGTGTGGGTCGGGTACGGGGATTCGTGACCTTCCCGATTGCCGTCATCCAGACCAGCATAGCTCGGCACGCCGATCATGTGCGTTTCGGAGGCTTGGTCTCGGCGCGATGCCGCTCATTCGGGTAAGATGTAACGCATGGGAGCGACCGACATACTAGCTGACATCCTTCGCCTCCCGCCGGACGAGCGCGCGCGTCTGGCGCGCGAGTTGATCCACAGCCTCGACGGCCAGCCCGACACGGACGCTGCGCAAGCATGGCATACAGAGATTGAGCGTCGCGGTGCCGAGGTGGATCATGGGGCCGCGGACACCATGACTCTCGATGAGTACCGGGCTCACGTCCGTCAACGCCGCGCGACGCGCGCGAAGCGTTGAAGCTTCGAATTCATCGACTCGCGGTCGCGGAGATCGATCACGAGGTCGACTATTACGAGTCGCGCAGCGCCGGGCTCGGAGTTGACCTAGAAGAGGAGATCGACGCCGTTCTCGAAACGATACTCCAATACCCCCGCGGCGCCCCTCAATGGAGAGACCGCCCAGATCGTCGGGTCGCTGCGCTGGATCGCTTCCCCTTCACCTTGGCCTATCAGATTAAGGCCAACGAAATTGTGGTTCTCGCGCTCGCGCACACCAGCCGCCGGCCCGGCTATTGGTCGAGTCGCCGCTGAGGCGATTTCACCTGTAGACGGGTCCGGTCGCAGCCCCCCGCAACCATGGATTAACGCGGTCACCGCCTGGGGCAGGGGCGCATTCGGGGTCAGCACGCCGTAGTAGCGATGGCGATGGGCCCGCGGCTTGCACGGTGTCGATGGCGGACGGGTCGATCGCGGAGGCGGGATGAAAGGCGACGTCCCCGTTGGGGGCGGGGGCGAACACGTCGTCGATGACCACGCAGTGAAAGTGCAGGTGGGCGTTGAGCGCGGCGCCAAAGCGGTGAATGAACGCGATCGCTCCGATGCGCGCGCGAGTGCCGCAGCCAGGACAGTGCGTCCGTAGGCACTGCTCGACCGCGCGCAGGAACAGGCGCAACGCCACGCCCTGCAGCGCGGTGTCGCGCTCGAGAAAGTAACGCGCCGGTCGGGGCGTCTTCGTTTCAGCGTCGCGTGAGGTTCGCGTCGACGGCGGCGAGTGCGTCCCCACGGGCGCGCGCGGGCTTTGCCGTCGCCGCACCGGGGATGATGCAGACCTGCGCGAGCACCACTTCCCACGCGTCGACCCGCAGCAGCCGGCGGTAGGCGGCCTCGGGCACCTGCTCCTTCGATCGCGGCACGATGGCGGTCACGCTGACCGAGACGATCTCGCCTGCGGGAAGCTCGCAGCGCTGTGCGAGCCGCCCCACGACCTGGTTGCCGGCGTCGACGAGGTCGCGGTTACGCAGCCGCAGCGCGTCGCCCACAGCGAGTGCGCGGATCGCCGCGTGCACCTTGGGCGAGGCGGTGCGGCCGGCGTAGCCGAGATCGACGTCGCGCAGGCCCAGATAGACGAACTGCCGCTCGAGCGCGGGGTCGCGCGGCGGGAACGTGCCCGGCTGCGAGCGGAGCAGGGCCGGTCCCGGCCGCAGGGCCGGGGTGAAGGGATTGGCGTCGCGCGTGAACTCGATCAGCGTGAGCGTCTGCTGCGCGCGCGTGGCGGCGACGTAGTACAGGCGCCGCTCCTCCTCGCGCGGGCCGGAGTGCCATCCGCCGTCGAGCACGAGCACGTGGCGGAACTCCCGCCCCTTGGCGCCGTGGGCGGTGCTCAAGGTGAGGCGTCCCGGCGCCGGCCGCAGCGGCTCCTGCTCGATCTCGCATAGCGCTTCTCGCACCTGCGACGCCGGAAGGCGTCCGGTGACGCTGGCGGTGGCAAGCTCGTCGATGAGGGCTGCGATCTGGTCGACCCAGGGGTTCCCGGCACGCGCGCCGCGACGCGCCCAGCGCGCGAGGGCGGCGAGCCTGACCACGCCGGTGCGGCGGGCCGCGAGCAGGCGTGCAAGACGCTGGCCTTCGCGCGTCTTGCGCAAGGTAGGCTGACCGGCGCGCGCCCGCGGATCGGCCAGCGTGTAGGCGACCCCTTCGCGCTCGCACCAGGCGCGCAGCGGCGCGAGCGCACTGTGCGTGCGGGCGAGGATCGCGACCTCGCTCCAGTCGCAGGACCCATCCAGCGCACGCAGCCGCGCGGCTTCGGCGAGCGCCACCTGCGCCTGGACGTTCGCATCGGGAGGAGCGCGCAGGACGTGGACTCTTCCTTCGACGACGGCGTCGAGGGTGGCGAAACGACCCCCTGGCGGCTCGTCGCGCCGCGCGTGGTTGACGCGGATCGGCTGCCCGGCCTTCAGCCGCTCGGACGCCGCCTCGATCAGCCGGTTGGCGCATTCGACGATGTTGCGGGTCGAGCGGTAGTTCTCGA
>JADLEZ010000061.1 GCA_020845855.1 Burkholderiales bacterium | reverse complement strand
TCGATCGGCTGCTGCTTCACCTCGGATCCCTCGGCGGTATCCCGAGCCCCCGATCGCATCGACGTGGTGGCGATCAACGGCCGGGGCGAAGTGCAGCGGCTCAAGTACATCGGCGGCGTGTGGGCGGAGCCGCGCACGCTGCGCGGCGGCTTCCCGACCGGCGGCATCCGCTACAACGGCGGCTGGAGCTACGCGGCTCCCGCCATCGCTGCGCGTGCTCCCGACCTGCTCGACGTGTTCGTCGTGCGCAGCGACGGCCGGCTCGCGGTGACCACGTGGCGCGACGGCAATTGGGGGGCGTGGCACACCCTCGGGGCACAAGGCGCCTACGAGGTGAGCGCACGCCCCGGCGCGGTGGCGCTGTCGGCGACGCGGGTCCGGCTCGCGCTCAACCAGACGTTGGTCGACGCGGACGGCGTGGCGGTCGGCAGCCTCTACGAGCCGGCGGTGACGTTCGGCGCGGGGGCGCCCGCGTTCGTGCTCGGGCCGCGCAAGGGCACCATCGAGGCGTACGCCCCGCCCGCCCTCACCACGCTGCGGGACGCATCCAACAGCCGCTACCGTGTGGTCGTCACCAATCATCACGGCCGCGTATCGGTGCGCACGGAGCTCGGTAACTGGAGGGATATCGGGGGAATTCCGATGTTTCACAGCGGAGCCGCCGCGGTGGCGAGCGGCGACGACACCTATATCGCGGTGATCAACGGCGAGGACGCGAGCGGCTGTGGCGCAGACTTCTGCAATGACGAGGTCGGTCCGGCCACGGTCCCCGACGAGTTCATCCAGCCGGGTGGCCTGTGGATCCGGTATTTCCAATGACGGGCGGCACGGCGGTGGGGCACCTTTCGAAACGAGCGCAAGCCGACGTGCAACAGCGCGACATGTTCATCGATGCGCTGCAGGCCGCCGTCGACGGGCTCGCCCAGGGCTGGGACAAGAACCTCCCCGCCGGGGAGCGTTTCACGGTCCTCGCCGCGTTTGACAATTAGGAGCGCGGGCCAAAGGAATGGTCAGGGCGTGCGGACTGCGGCGAGCAGCAACTCGAGCGCGTGGTCGAGGCCGGCGTCGACCGCGGCGCTGTCCGCGGATTCGGGTGCGGCGGGGGGCGCCCCGATCGTGGCGAGGGTGTCGGCCGCCTGCTTGCGCTGCCGGCGGGTTGCGGCGGGGTGGCGGATCACGATCGCGAGCAACGTGCGCGCCTGGCTGAGATCGCCGCGCCGGATGCAGTGCTGCGCGTACGCGGCCGCCACCTCCACTTTCACCCGCGGGCTTTGCGCCGCCTGCGCGCCCCTGGCCGCCGTCTGCAGCTCGGACCATGCGCCGTTTGCGTCGCCCGTGCGCAGCGCGGCATGAAACAGCCGCAGGCGGCAGGACGGCTCGAGCGCGAGCGCGCCGCCGGTTCGGATCGCGGCGAGCGCCGCCTGCGCGTGGGTCGCGGACGATGCCAGGTCGTCGAGCAGAAAATGGGCCTCCGAAAGATGGCGGTGGAAGTACGGCGCATTGCGGCTGAATCCCGAGGATTCGGACAACGCAAGCCCTTCCCGCGCGAGCGGCAGCACCGCTTGCGGCTTGGCCTGGTCGATCTGGACCTGGCATAGCTCGTTCAGCGCCGCCAGGATGCCCTCGACATTGGCGTTGCGGCGATTGCCGTCGAGCGCTTCGTGCAACAGGCGTTCGCCTTCCTCGTCGTTGCCTTGATCGAACTCGAGCCGGCACAGATTCACCGCATAGAGGGGAATCCAGGCAGTGTCGCCATCGGCGCGCGCCCTGCGCAACACGTCGCGCAGGCAGAACGTCGCTTCCTTGAGCCGTCCGAGACGCCACAGCGTGAGGCCGAGGGTGTTGGTGCAGGACTGGATGCCGAAGCGATACTTGATGCGATGGGCCGCCTTGAGGGCGGCGCGCGCCGCGCGCTCGCCTTCCGCGAACTCGCCGCGCCGGTAACAGAACGCCGCGCGCGACAATTGCACGTGGCAGCACGCAAGCTGATGCGCGGGCAGCGCCTCGTCGATCACCGCCGCCGCCTGCGTCAAAAGTTCGAGCCCGAGCTGGTGCTGGCCGCGGGCATCGAGGTAGCTTTCGAGCGCGCTTGCGCTGTGCTCGAACAGGTCGACGCGGCGCTGGCCGATCGCCCAGCGCCAGGCCGCGAGCGTATTTTCGATCTCGGCGCCGATCGCCTTCAGTGCGGCTGCCTGATCGAGCGCGTGGAAGGCCTCGAAGCGCGCCAGCATCGCGAGAAAGTGCGCGGCGTGGCGCTCGTGGGCGGCCCGCTGCTCGTCCGCGCCGATCTCGGCGAGCTTCGCGAGCGCGAACTGCCGGAGCAGCGGGTGAAACGCGAAGCGGCCGCCGTCGGTCGCGCGCAGCAGACTCTTGTCGGCGAGCGCGGCCAGCAGGGGCAGGGCGGCATCGGCCACGGCGCGCGCGGATTGACGCGAGAAGCTCCCGTGAAAGACCGCCAACCGGGCGAGTGCACGCTGCTCGGCCGGCGCCAGCAGCCGCCAGGAATGCTCGAAGCTGCCCCGGATGCTGTAGCCGTGCCGGCTTCCGGCCTCACCCCGGTCGAGAAGGTCGGGCGAGTGCTCGAGCTCGCGGCCGATTTCGGCCACCGGCAGCATGCGCACCCACGCCGCCGCCAGCTCGATGGCGAGCGGCAGTCCGTCCACGATCCGCACCAGCGCGGCGACGTCCGGGGCTGCGGCTGCACCGTCGAAATCGGGGTGTTCCCGTAACGCGCGCGCCTCGAACAGGCGCACGGCGTCGTAGGCCCGGATCGCGTCGACTTCGGACTCCTCGGGGTCCGGGACCGGCAATCCGGCCAGCGGAAGCAACTGCGCGGAGGGAAGCTCGAGGCGCACGCGGGACGTGACGACGACCTTCAGCGACGGGCACGCCGCGAGCAGCGCCCCGAGCCACTCGTCGATGCCCGGAATGTGCTCGGCGTTGTCGAACACCAGAAGCGAGCGGGCCGTACGCAGGTGCTCGTGCAGCTGCTGCCCCGGCGGCTTCGCGCCGCGCAGCTCGAAGTCGAGTGCGGTGGCGCAGCGCGGCGCAAGCGCCTCGATGGCGCGCAGGTCGTCGAGTGCGATCCAGAATGCCCCCTCCGGCAGCGCGTCGGCGAGCGCGGCGAGGGCCGCACGCGCGAGGGCGCTCTTCCCGACCCCGCCGGGCCCGACGATCACCAGCGCGCGGGACTCGTCGTCACCCAGCCACGCCCTCAGCCGCCCCAGCTCGACGCGGCGGCCCACGAACCCCGAAGCGGCGTCCCGTTTCGCGGGGGCGGTCGCACGGCGATGCTCGATGCCGCCGGTGTGGAGTTGCCGCGCGAGGTCGCGCAACGCGGCGGACGGCTCGATGCCGAGGTCGGTGGCCAGCCGCTGCGCATAGTCGCGATAGGCGCGGCGCGCCTCGTCGGCGCGGGCTTGCGCGCACAGCGCCTGCAGGTAGGCGGTCAGCGCCGTTTCGTCCAGCGGGTCGGTGGCGAGCGCCCGCCGCGCGAGCGCGCCGCAGGCGGCCGGGTCGTCGCGCAACTGCGCCAGCCGGGCGGTGAGCGCGTCGTGCCACAGCGCGGCCAGGCGCGCGCGCTCGAAGCGCAGCCACTCCACGAAGGGTGCGGGCGCCTCGGCCTCGAAGCCGTCGAGCAGCGGCCCCGCGTACGAGGCCAGCGCCGTGTCCCAATCGGCCGCCGCCACCGCCGCTTCCAGCCGGCGCACGTCGGTGTCCACCGCCCAGCGCAGGGCGTCCGCCCGCGCCTCGAACCCCGCGATGTGGGTCAGGCGGCGGATCTGCACCAGCACGAAGCGAAGGTTGGCGCGCGCCGTGGCCGTGTCGCGCTCCGGCCACAGCAGCGCGGCGGCGGCGTCGCGGGTCACCCACGTGGCGCGCAGCGCGAGATAGGCCAAAAGCTGGTAGGGCCGCTCCGGCGGCAACGGCGCGCGCTGCGCGCCGGCGGCGAGTGCGGGGGTGCCGAACAGGTACGCGCGGGGCGCGGTCATGGTCGAGTGCCGGACCTGGCCGCGATTATGGCCGG
>JADLEZ010000060.1 GCA_020845855.1 Burkholderiales bacterium | reverse complement strand
GACATGGTGGTGCTGGTGGTGGCCGCCGACGACGGCGTGATGCCGCAGACCAAGGAAGCCATCGCCCACGCCAAGGCGGCCAACGTGCCGCTGGTGGTCGCCATCAACAAGATCGACAAGCCCGAGGCCAATCCCGAGCGCGTGAAGCAGGAGCTCGTGGCCGAGAGCGTGCTGCCGGAAGAATACGGCGGCGACGTGCAGTTCATCCCGGTGTCGGCGCGCACCGGCGACGGCATCGATCGCCTGCTCGACGGCCTGCTGCTGCAGGCGGAAGTGCTCGAGCTCAAGGCGCCGAAGGACGCCCCGGCCAAGGGCATCGTGATCGAGGCGCGCCTCGACAAGGGCCGCGGTCCGGTGGCCACCGTGCTGGTGCAGTCGGGGACACTCAAGCGCGGCGACATCGTGCTCGCGGGCGCGGTGTTCGGACGGGTGCGCGCGATGACCGACGAGAACGGCAAGACCGTGGGCGAAGCCGGACCGGCGATCCCGGTCGAGATCCAGGGTCTGTCCGACGTGCCGCTCGCGGGCGAGGACGTGATGGCCCTGGGCGACGAGCGCAAGGCGCGCGAGATCGCGCTCTTCCGCCAGGGCAAGTTCCGCGACGTGAAGCTCGCCAAGCAGCAGGCGGCGAAGCTCGAGAACATGTTCGGCGAAGTCGGCGAGAACGAAGTCAAGACGCTGACGCTCATCGTCAAGGCCGACGTGCAGGGCAGCTACGAAGGGCTGTCGCAGGCGCTGTCCAAGCTTTCCACCGACGAGGTCAAGGTCAACATCGTGCACGCCGCGGTGGGCGGCATCACTGAGTCGGATATCAACCTGGCGCTCGCGTCCAAGGCGGTGGTGATCGGCTTCAACGTGCGCGCCGACGCCCAGGCGCGCAAGTTGGCCGAGGGCAGCGGCGTGCAGATCCGCTACTACAACATCATCTACGACGCGGTCGATGAAGTGAAGGCGGCGCTGTCGGGGATGCTCGCGCCCGAGCGCAAGGAAAACCAGCTCGGCCTGGTGGAGGTGCGCGAGGTGTACCGGATCTCGAAGGTGGGCACGGTGGCTGGCTGCTACGTGCTCGAAGGCCTCGTGCGCCGCGGCGCGCGCGTGCGCCTGCTGCGCGACAACGTGGTCGTCCACGAAGGCGAGCTCGACTCGCTCAAGCGCTTCAAGGACGACGTGCGCGAGGTGAAGGCGGGCTTCGAGTGCGGCCTGTCGCTCAAGAATTACAACGACGTGCAGAAGGGCGACCAGGTCGAGGTGTTCGAGATCGTGGAAGTGTCGCGAACCCTTTGAGATGCGGGGCTAGGGACTTGGGGCTAGGGACTAGGGAGCATCGCCGTGGTGCAAGCTGTCGGCAGACCACATGCATCACTTCACCGCCCCCTAACCCCTAGTCCCCAGCCCCTAGCCCCGCCTTTCAACATATGAAGCGAAAATCCTCTCCCCGCCCGCAGCGTCTCGCCGAAGAGCTGCGCAAGGAGTTGGCCGACCTCCTGCGCAACGAGGTGAAGGATCCGCGCGTGGGCCAGGTGACGGTGACGGGCGTGGACGTCTCGCCCGACCTGTCGCACGCCAAGGTCCATTTCACGCACCTCGCCGGCCGCGAGCACGCCGACGAGACGGTGAAGGCGCTGTCGCGCGCCGCAGGCTTCCTGCGCAGCCAGCTCGCACACCGGCTCGCCATCTACTCGGTGCCCGAGCTGCACTTCGCCTACGACGACTCGATCGAGGCGGGTATGAAGCTGTCGCAGCTCATCGACGACGCGGTGGCGGCGGACCGGAAGAAGTAGGGTCAGACCCTACTTTTTCGATATTGTCGAACGCGACTGGTCATCAACGAAAAGTAGGGTCTGACCCTACTTCTTCGCGCCGGCACCTCGACGGCGTCCTGCTCCTCGACAAGCCGTCGGGCCTGACCTCCAACGCGGCGCTCCAGAAGGCGAAGCGCCTCTATCGCGCGCAAAAAGCCGGCCACACCGGCACGCTCGATCCACTCGCGTCAGGCCTGTTGCCGCTATGCTTCGGCGAGGCCACCAAGTTCGCGCAGCGCCTGCTCGATGCCTCCAAGGGCTACCTTGCCACGATCCGCTTCGGCATGACCACGACCACCGGCGACGCCGAAGGCGAGGTGCGCGAGCGGCGTACGGTTGCGCTGTCCCGCGCGGAGGTCGAGGCTGCGCTGGGGCGCTTCGTGGGCAAATTGGAGCAGGTGCCGCCGATGCACTCCGCGCTCAAGGTAGACGGGCGTCCGCTGTACCGCTACGCCCGCGCGGGCGAAGAGGTCGCGCGCGAGCCGCGAACGGTCGTTGTCCACGCGCTCGATCTCGTGGACTGGGCCTTGCCCGACGCAACGGTCGCCGTGACCTGCGGCAAGGGGACCTACGTCCGCGTCCTTGCCGAAGACATCGGCCGGACGCTGGGTTGCGGCGCTCACCTCGCGGCCTTGCGCCGGACCGCGACCGGAGGCTTTCGCCTGGAGGAGGCGGTCACCCTCGCTCGCCTCGATGCGATGAGCGACGCGGAGCGTGACGCGCTCCTGCGGCCGGTCGCGAGCCTGGTCGCCGACTTGCCGCGACTCGCCCTGGACGAGTCGGCGGCACGCAGGTTCGGGCAGGGACAGGCGGTGGCCGCCGACCGTCCCGACGGCGAGTACGCGGCGTTTTGCGGGCCGCGTCTCCTGGGCCTCGCGGACGTGGCCGCCGGCTGCGCGCGCCCCCGCCGCGTGATGGCGCCGCCGCCTTGCTGAAATCAGCGTTTTCGGCTTATAATTTAAGACTTTGCAAAAGCGCAACCAAAGGACCGGACAACCATGGCCGTGACGGCTACCGACAAGGCGAAGGTGATCGCCGACAACCAGCGCGCCAAGGGCGACACGGGGTCCCCCGAAGTCCAGATCGCGCTTCTCACCGCCCGCATCAACGGGCTGACCGACCACTTCAAGAGCAACGTCAAGGATCACCACTCGCGCCGGGGTTTGCTGCGGATGGTGTCGCGCCGGCGCAAGCTTCTCGACTATCTGAAATCCCGCAACACCGATACCTACCGCTCGCTGATCGACAAGCTCGGCCTGCGGAAATGACAAAGGCGTCGCCTGCCGCGCGGGCGACATTCCCATCAGGAATTTTCCAGCCGCGCTTGTGCAAGGGCGCGGCTTTGTCGTTCATGGAACCCCCACGATGCCAACCGCAATCAAGAAATCCGTCCAATTCGGACAACACACCCTGACCCTCGAAACCGGCGAGATCGCCCGCCAGGCCGGCGGCGCCGTGATGGCGAGCTTGGGCGACAGCGTCGTACTCGTCACCTGTGTCGCGGCCAAGACCGCCCGGCCGGGCCAGGACTTCTTTCCCCTGACCGTCGATTACCAGGAAAAGACCTACGCCGCCGGCAAGATTCCCGGCGGCTTTTTCCGGCGCGAAGGCCGGCCGTCGGAGAAGGAAACGCTGACCTGCCGCCTGATCGACCGCCCGCTGCGGCCGCTGTTTCCCGACGGCTTCTACAACGAGGTGCAGATCGTGGCGACCGTGATGTCGGTCGACCCCGAGATCGATCCCGACATTCCGGCGATGATCGGCGCGTCGGCCGCGGTCGCGATCGCCGGCATCCCGTTCGCCGGCCCGATCGGCGCCGCGCGCGTGGGTTACGTCAACGGCCAGTACGTGCTCAACCCGACCAAGACCGAGCTTTCGACGTCGAAGCTCGACCTCGTGGTCGCGGGCACAGAAGCAGCGGTGCTGATGGTCGAGTCGGAAGCGCACGAACTGGCCGAAGAGGTGATGCTCGGCGCCGTCGTGTTCGGCCACCAGCAGCAGCAGGCCGTGATCGACCTCATCCACTCGCTGGTCGAGGAAGGCGGCAAGCCGGTCTGGGAATGGCAGGCGCCCGCCAAGGACGAGGCGATGATCGCCAAGGTCACCCAGTGCGCGGAAGGCGACTTGCGCGCCGCGTACCAGTTGCGCTCCAAGCAGGCCCGCCAGCAGCGCCTGAAGGAAATCTACGCCAAGGCCGCCGCCGAGTGCGTACCCGCCGACGCCGCGCCGGACTACGGCCGCGCCGTCGACAGCTACCTGTTCGAGATGGAAGCGAAGATCGTCCGCCAGCAGATCCTCGCGGGCGAGGCGCGCATCGACGGCCGCGACACGCGCACGGTGCGCCCGATTTCGATCCGCACCGGGGTCCTGCCGCGCACCCACGGCTCGGCGCTGTTCACCCGCGGCGAGACGCAGGCGCTGGTGGTGTCGACGCTAGGCACCGCGCGCGACGAGCAGATCATCGACGCGCTGATGGGCGAGTACCGCGACCGCTTCATGTTCCACTACAACATGCCGCCGTATGCGACCGGCGAAACCGGGCGCGTGGGCAGCCCCAAGCGCCGCGAGATCGGCCACGGCCGGCTCGCCAAGCGCGCGCTCATCGCCGTGCTGCCGACGGGCGAAGAGTTCGCGTACTCGATGCGCGTCGTCTCCGAGATCACCGAATCCAACGGCAGCTCGTCGATGGCCTCGGTGTGCGGCGCGAGCCTCGCGCTCATGGACGCCGGCGTGCCGACCAAGGCGCACGTCGCGGGTATCGCGATGGGCCTCATCAAGGACGGCAACAAGTTCGCGGTGCTCACCGACATCCTCGGCGACGAGGACCACCTGGGCGACATGGACTTCAAGGTCGCCGGCACCGACCGCGGCATCACCGCGCTGCAGATGGACATCAAGATCCAGGGCATCAACAAGGAGATCATGGCGGTCGCGCTGTCGCAGGCGCGCGAGGGCCGCATGCACATCTTAGGCCTCATGCAGGAGGCGCTGCCGCACGCGCGCACCGAGAGCTCGGCGCACGCGCCGCGCCTGTACACGGTCAAGATCAACCCGGCGAAGATCCGCGACGTGATCGGCAAGGGCGGTGCGGTGATCCGCGCGCTCACCGAGGAGACCGGCACCACCATCGACATCAAGGACGACGGCACGGTCACCATCGCCTCGGTCAACGCCGAGGCGTGCAACGTCGCGCGCAAGCGCATCGAGGACATCACGGCGGAAGTGGAGGTCGGCAGGATCTACGAAGGCCCGGTGCTGCGTCTGCTCGACTTCGGCGCCATCGTGCAACTCCTGCCCGGCAAGGACGGCCTCCTGCACATCTCGCAGATCGCGAAGGAGCGCGTCAACCAGGTCTCCGACTACGTGAAGGAAGGCCAGATCGTGCGGGTGAAGGTGATCGAGGCCGACGAGAAGGGCCGCGTGCGCCTGTCGATGAAGGCCGCGGCGGACGATGACGCGGCGAGCAACCGCCAAGCCGCACCGCCGCCGCCGGGCCCCAAGCCGGAGCCGGCGGCAACCGAGGCGCCGCCGATCGGCATGGCCGAATAACACCGGCGCTTCCGCGCGCGGGAAAGGGGCGCCGTCGGCGCCCCTTTTTGTCAATTACAAGAGTCTATGACAATGGCATAGGTTGTGGTACGCTCCCGGGCGTCGCTCGTCACCGGGAGCGTCCGTGCCTTCGCTCCATCGCATCGCTGTAGGTTTCATCGCCCTCGCGACTGCCTCCGCGGCATTCGCGCAAACCGCCTCGCAAGCGGTGTACCGCTTCTACAACCACGAGACCGGGACGCACTTCTACACGGTCTCGCTGACCGAGCGCGACAGCGTCATCCAGCAGTTCCCGCAGTTCGCCTACGAGGGCGGCGCGTTCGCGGCGGTGGCGCAGTCGCAGGCCGGCGCGGTGCCGGTGTTCCGCTTCTACAACACCAAGACCGGCACGCACTTCTACACGACGTCGGCGAGCGAGCGCGACGGAATCGTCGCCTATTACCCGCAATTCGCGTACGAGGGCACGGCGTACTACGCGCTCGGCAGCGACGGCGCCGACGGCCGCGTCCCCGTGTTCCGCTTTTTCAACGGCAAGACCGGCGCGCATTTCTACACGGCGTCGGCCGCCGAGCGCGACAAGGTGCTCGCGAGCTATCCCAACCTCGTCTACGAAGGCACCGCCTACTACGTGTACCCCGCGGCGAGCGCGACGGTCGCGCCGGTGGTCGTGCGCGCGAGCGACGCGTTCCGCCTCCTGCAGCAGGCGACGTTCGGACCCACGCCCGCGGCGCTTGCGCGCGCGCAGGAGCTCGGCGCGGCGAACTGGGTCGAGGAGCAGTTCGCGCAACCCATGAGTGGCTATCCGGACGCCGAGTACTACTACCTCTCGCTGGACGAGTCGTCCGCCTGCTCCTTCGGCGCCTCGCGCAGCAGCGCGCAGTACGTGTGCGCGCGCGACCAGCTCACGCTGTTCAAGCTGCGCAACCAGTTCTTCACCAACGCGCTGTACAAGCCCGACCAGCTCCGCCAGCGCGTGGCGTGGGCCCTGTCGCAGTTTTTCGTCGTGTCCGGGATGAAGGATCCGGACATGGAGACCGCGTACGTGCAGGCGCGGTGGCACCAGATCCTGTTCGAGGAGGCGTTCGGCGACTTCGGACGGCTCCTGTGGCGCGTGACCCTGTCGCCGCAGATGGGGCATTACCTCGATCTCGTCAACAACGCGAAGGCCAATCCGCAGAAGGGCACCGAGCCCAACGAGAACTTCGCGCGCGAGCTCCTGCAGCTCTTCACCATCGGCACCGTCGAGCTCGAAAGCGACGGCACACCGGTCCTCGACGCCAAGGGCCAGCCCGTCCCGACCTACGGCCAGGCCGACGTCAAGGCTATTGCGCGCGCGCTCACCGGCTGGGCGTACCCGCCGTACGACGCGGCGCAGACCAAGGGACCGAGCGACAAGCGCTACTACGCGCGCAACATGGTCGCGGTGGAAAGCCGCCACGACACGGGCAGCAAGACGCTGCTCGAGGGTGTCGTCGCGCCGGCAGGGCAGAGCGCCGCGGCCGACCTCGACCTCGTGGTCGCCAACCTGTTCCTGCACCCGAACGTCGGTCCGTTTTTCGCGCAGCACATGATCCGCCAGCTCGTCACGGGAAACCCTTCCCCCGCCTACGTCAAGCGGGTGGCGGCCGCGTTCAACGACAACGGCGGCGGCAAGCGCGGCGACATGAAGGCGGTGGTGCGCGCGGTGCTGCTCGACCCGGAGGCGCGTGGCGACGTGAAGACCGCGAGCAACTACGGCATGCTGCGCGAGCCGGTGCTGTTCATCACCGCGTTCCTGCGCGGCGTGGACGGCGCGAGCGACGGCAACCGCCTGTACGAGCCGGCGCGCGCGATGGGGCAGGACGTCTACTACGCGCCGTCGGTGTTCAACTACTACCCCGCCGATTACCGGATTCCGGGCACCACGCTCACCGCGCCGCAGTTCGGCATCCACAACACCAACACCGTGCTCCATCGCGCGAACTTCGTGTACGAGATGCTCGACGGCGGGGGCTGGAGCCCCGATTCCGAGCTCGCCGGCGCGGTCGGCACCAAGGTCGACATCAACCCGTTCCGCAACGTGGCCGCGAGCCCGCGCGACCTCGTCAATCTCGTCAACGCGCGCCTGTTCGGCGGCGGCATGCCGCTCGGGTTGCGCGACGAGATCTACAAGGCGGTGGCGGCACTCCCGGCGGGCAGTCGCAGCGAACGGTCGCGCGCGGCGCTGTTCCTCGCGTTGACCTCGTTCCAGTTCCAGGTGATGAGATGACCCCCACGCGAAGGAACTTTCTCGCGCGCGCGGGCGGCTTGACGGCGGGCGCGCTCTTTCCCACCCTGGGCGCGATTGCGCCGCT
>JADLEZ010000059.1 GCA_020845855.1 Burkholderiales bacterium | reverse complement strand
TCGTCGGCAAGGCCGGCGATGGCGATGGGCCCGCCGCTGCGGCGGATGACGACATTGCGATTCCACAACGCGGCGACGCCCGCATCTTGAAGCGCCGTTGTGACACTCTGGCGATTGTACCAGACGTCGTGATTGCCGATCACGGCGACGGCGCCATAGCGCGCGTTGAGCGCAGCGAACGTGGCGATGCCGCCCGCGATCTCTTGCTGCTCCGCCGGCGAACGCTCCGATTCCGGCGCGTGGCCGCCGACATAATCGCCAAGCAGAAAGACGATGTCCGGGCGCAGCGCGTTGACGCGTTGCACGATGCGCCCGACGCGCGCGGCGTCGACATGCGGGCCCGTCACGTGCGTGTCGCTCAACACCGCCATGGTGAGCGGCGCGCCATGCCAATCGGCGCTTTCGACTTCGACACGGCGCACCACGAGCGTGTTGGGCTCGATGAAGACCGCATAGACGCCGAGCCAGAGCACGGCCTCTACCAGCGCGAGCGCGGCGAACGCGATCCAGCGCGTGCGCGGCCGCAAGGTGCGCCAGCGCCGGACAAGCGCCACGCTCGCCCACGCTAGCAGCGCAAAACCAATCACCGCGCCGATCAGCGCAGGCCAGAGATGAAGATGGGGCGACATGCGGCGCTATCTAGCGCCGCATGGGCTCAGCGCGCCAGCGCGGCCTTGAGGCCTTCGAGACGCTCGAGCTTGCGCTGCGCCGCTTCGCGTTGCGCGTCGGTCGAGGCGTCGCGCAGATCCTCGGCGGCGGCCTTCAGATCCTGCTCGACTTGCGCCGCGTCGACATCGGCCAGATCGATCGCCTCCTCGGCGAGAACCGTGAGACCATCGGGCGTCACGTCGGCGAAGCCGCCATTGACGAAGATACGGCGCTCGGCGGCGCCATCGATCACGCGCAGCGCGCCCGGCTTGATCACGCTCATCACCGGCGCGTGGTTCGGCAGCACGCCGAACTCGCCTTCCGAGCCGGGGACGACGACTTGATCGACGTCGCCGTGAAACAATTCACGTTCGGGCGACACGAGGGCGAAGTTCAGCTTGTCAGCCATTGCTCAATCTCAGTTCTTGATCGCCAGGGCGACGATCTGCACGCCGAATTTCGGCGTGCGCTCACCCGGCTTGGAATAACTCACCTCGACGTTCGCCATGCGCCCTTGGCCCAGCTTCACGTCGTACCGACGCACGCGCTGGCTGCTTTCCTCGGGATGGGGCTCGTCCTTCACTTGCTGGGCTTGCGGATAGGCGCGCTTCAGCTCGGCATCGAGATGCGCGGGCGCGCGATCCGCATCGGCGCCGCTGTACCAGACGGCGATGCGCGAACCGGCGATATCGAAGAACACGCCGCGCTCGCCGATCTGGTAATGCAGCGCCGTCGTGCCGGTCGGCATACCGAGCACGCGCGCCGATTCATCGGTGAGCACCGTGGGGCTCACCGGCAATTGGCCGGAGACCGTTCCATCCATGCCGCGCAATGCGGCGTCGATGACAAGGCGCGCGGCCAATTCGCGATGCGTGATGTTCGCCATGGCGCGCCTCAATTCTTGCGCGCGAGCGCGGTGATGCGCGCCAGGAAGCGACGCGGCGGCGCGCCGGGGCGCGGATATTCGACGTTCAGCAACGCGACGCGCGCATTGCCGAAATCGACCTCGTAGCTGCGCAGACGGGCGTCCGCGTATTGGGGATGGGCGCCATCCTCAAGCTGGCGCGCGCGCGGATAGGCGCGCTTCAAGGCCGCGTCCAGCGAAGCCAACGCGCGATCGCCATCGGCGTGCTGAAACCACACCGTCGCTTCCGAGCCCTGCATGTCGAAGAATACGCCGGTCGGTAGGACGGTGTAGAAATAGGTTTGGCCGCCAGGCTTCAGGCCAATGTCGGCGCGCTCGAGCTCCGTGAGCTGCGTCGGCGCGCCGGACATCTTGCCCTGAACGTTGCCCGCCACATAGGCCAGGCAGCCCTCGACGATGAGTTTCGTCGCGAGCTGGCTGTGCGTCATGCCGGCGGGCGCGTTCATCAGGCCGCCTCCGCCGCGAGACGCTGGGCCTTCGCCACCGCTTCCTCGATCGAGCCGACCATGTAGAAGGCCGGTTCCGGCAGGTGATCGTAATCGCCGTTCACTAGGCCCTTGAAGCCGCGGATCGTGTCCTTCAGATCGCAGAGCACGCCCGGCGAGCCGGTGAAGGCTTCGGCGACGTGGAACGGCTGCGACAGGAAGCGCTCGATCTTACGCGCGCGGGCGACGACGAGTTTGTCGTCTTCCGAGAGTTCGTCCATGCCGAGAATGGCGATGATGTCCTGCAGCGACTTGTACTTCTGCAGCGTCTCTTGGACCTGACGCGCGACTTGGTAGTGCTCTTCACCGACGACGTTCGGATCGAGAATACGCGAGGTGGAATCGAGCGGGTCGACGGCCGGATAGATGCCCTTCGCGGCGATGTCGCGCGAGAGAACTGTGGTGGCGTCCAAGTGGGCGAACGATGCGGCCGGCGCCGGGTCGGTCAAATCGTCGGCCGGAACGTAGATGGCTTGCACCGAGGTGATCGAGCCCTTGGTCGTCGAGGTGATGCGCTCCTCGAGCTCACCAATCTCGGTGCCCAGCGTCGGCTGGTAACCGACCGCGGACGGCATACGACCGAGGAGTGCGGACACTTCCATACCGGCCAGCGTGTAGCGGTAGATGTTGTCGACGAAGAGGAGGACGTCACGGCCCTCCACGTCGCGGAAGTACTCGGCCATCGTCAGGCCGGTCAGGGCGATGCGCAGGCGCACGCCGGGCGGCTCGTTCATCTGGCCGAACACGAGCGCGGTCTTGTCGAGCACGCCCGAGTCCGCCATCTCGTGCCAGAGGTCATTGCCCTCGCGCGAGCGCTCACCCACGCCGGCGAACACGGACAGACCACCGTGCTCCGCCGCCAGGTTACGAATCAGCTCCGTGTTCATGACGGTCTTGCCGGTGCCGGCGCCGCCGAACAGGCCGACCTTTCCACCACGGGCGAGGGGGGCGATGAGGTCAACGACCTTCACGCCAGTCTCCAGCATCGCAGCGGCCGTCTCCTGATCCGCGTACGCCGGGGGCGGGCGGTGGATGACCCAGCGCTCCACGCCCTCGACAGACTCGCCCTCGTCGAGCGGGGTGCCGATGACGTTGAAGATGCGGCCGAGCGTCTTCGGGCCGACCGGCACCGAGATCGCGGCGCCGGTGTCCGTCGCGGCGGCACCACGGCGCAGGCCGTCTGTCGAGTCGAGGGCGAGGCAGCGCACCCAGTTGTTGCCCAGGTGCTGCTGCACCTCGGTCACCAGGGTCTTGCCGTTCATATCGATGTTCACGGCGTTGTAGATCTCAGGCAGGTCGCCGGTGGGGAACTCCACGTCGACGACGGTGCTGATGACCTGGCGGACGACTCCGGTTGCCATCTGAACCTCCCCTGTGCGCAGCCGCCGAGGTCGAACCCCGACGCCCGCGCTCCGGTCTTATCCCTCGAGTGCGGCAGAGCCGCCGACAATGTCGAGCAGCTCGCCCGTGATGAGTTCCTGGCGGGCCTTGTTGTAGATCAGCGTCAGGCCGCCGACCATCTCATTCGCGGCGTCCGTCGCGGCCTGCATGGCGACCATGCGCGCCGACTGCTCCGAGGCAAGCGCGTCCAGCACGGCCTCATACACCTGCATCTCCACGTATCGCGGCAGCAACGTCTCCAGCAGCTGCTCCGGTGACGGCTCGAACAGGAAGTCGACGCTGTCACCGGCATCCACACCATCGGGCGCGGTGACCGGCAGGATCTGCCGCACGGTCGGCCGCTGCACTGCGGTGCTCACGAAGCGCTGGTAACCGATGAACACCTGGTCGATGTTCCCGGCGATGTAGTCCTCCATCACCACGCGGGCGATCGGAAGAATCTGCTGCATCCCCGGGTAGTCGCCAAGGTTGGAGAACTCCGCCAGGCTCGGGAACCCGGCCTTGCGGAAGAAGTCTCGCCCCTTGCGCCCCACCGTCACGACCGAGACGCGCTCGACCTTCGGCTGGTACTCCAGAGCAAGCCCCGCGCCCGCGCGGTTCATGTTGGCGTTCAGACCGCCGGCCAGGCCGCGATCCGCGGTGATGTGAATGAACGCGAAGTGCTTCACCGGGCGCTGCCGCAGCAGCGGGTGAAGCGAGTCCTGCTCCTTGCCCTCGGCGTATCCCGCCAGCTGGGCGAGCACGGCCCGCATCTGCGTCGCGTACGGCCGAGACTGCAGCGCACGATCCTGCGCGCGGCGCATCTTGGACGCAGCGACCAGTTGCATGGCCTTGGTGACCTTGGCCGTGCTCTGGACGGAACGGATGCGGTCACGGATTGCGCGTACTGCGCCGGCTCCGGGCATCGATGTCCTCGCTCGCTGCTACGTCTGCTCGTCGACCGCGTCTAGTACGCGACCGTCGCCTTGAAGTCCTGGATCGCCTTCGTCAGGCCCGCCTGCGTCTCCTCGGTCATGGCGACGCCGGTCTGCACCGCCTCCATGACCCCGGCCGCGTTGGCGCGCATGTACTCGTGGAAGGCACGCTCGAAGTCAGCAACCTTCTCCACCGGCACGTCGTCCAGGTGACCGCGCGAACCGGCGAACAGGATCGAGACCTGCTGCGCCAGCGTCAGCGGACGGTACTGCGGCTGCTTCAGCAGCTCTGTCAGGCGCTGACCACGCAGCAGCTGGTTCCGCGTCGCGGGGTCAAGGTCGTCCGTGCCGAACTGCGCGAACGCCTGCAGCTCGCGGTACTGCGAGAGGTCAAGGCGAAGCGTGCCCGCGACGCTGCGCATCGCGCGCGTCTGCGCCGAACCACCCACGCGAGAGACGGAGATGCCCGGGTTCACCGCGGGCCGCTGGCCGGCGTTGAACAGGTCGGTCTCCAGGAAGATCTGGCCGTCGGTGATGGAGATGACGTTGGTCGGGATGTACGCCGACACGTCACCGGCCTGCGTCTCGATGACCGGGAGCGCCGTGATCGAGGCGCCGCCCAGGCCCTCGACGACACGCGCCGAGCGCTCCAGCAGGCGGGAGTGCAGGTAGAAAACGTCGCCCGGGTACGCCTCGCGCCCGGGAGGGCGGCGAAGGAGCAGCGAGATCTGGCGGTACGCCCACGCGTGCTTCGTCAGGTCGTCGTAGGCGATGAGCACGTCCTTGCCGCGCTCCATGAAGTACTCGGCCATCGCGCAGCCGGCGTACGGGGCGAGGTACTGGAGGGCCGCCGACTCCGCAGCCCCGGCGCTCACGACGATGGTGTGCCCCATCGCGCCGTACTGCTCCAGGGTGGCGACGATCTGCGCGACCTTCGCCTCCTTCTGGCCGATGGCGACGTAGATGCAGATCAGGTCGCCGCCCTTCTGGTTGATGATCGTGTCCAGAATGACGGCGGTCTTGCCGGTCGATCGGTCGCCGATGATCAGCTCGCGCTGACCGCGCCCGATCGGCACCATCGAGTCGATGGCCTTGATGCCGGTCTGCACCGGCTGGTTCACACCCACGCGGGAAACCACGTCCGGGGCGATCTTCTCCACCGGGCGCCGCTCGGTCGTCGTGACCGGGCCGCGCTCGTCAATGGGGTCACCCAGCGCGCTCACCACGCGACCGATGAGCGCCTCGCCCACCGGGACGGAGGCGACCAGTCCGGTCGTGCGAACCTCGGCGCCTTCCTTAATCTTGGTGTAGTCACCCAGGATGATCGCGCCGACGGTCTCCTCTTCAAGGTTCAGCGCGAGGCCCAGGATGCCGTCACCAAAGTCGATGAGCTCCGACGCCATGCACTGGCCGAGGCCGTGGATGCGCGCGATGCCGTCGCTTGCCTCGATGACCGTGCCCACGCTCGTGGACGCGACCGAGGTGTCGAACTGCTCGATCTGCTGACGCAGGATCGACGCGATCTCTTCAACGCGTGCCGGCATCTCGACCTCCCCGCACCAGTGGTGCG
>JADLEZ010000058.1 GCA_020845855.1 Burkholderiales bacterium | reverse complement strand
TTCAGATCGAAGTAGCAGTGGCCCGAGGCGGCGCGCTTGAAGTTGCTGATTTCGCCGCTCACCCAGGCGAGCCCGAGGGAGCGCTCCACGAGGAGGCGCGCCTTCGCGACGAGCGCCGACACCGTGATGACGTTCGGCGGACGCGGGCGGTCATCCGTCGAGCGCGCCGCGCGTTCAGGGAAGAGGTCATCTTGTGGCATGGGTCGGTGAACGCAACTGCAACATGGTATTTGTCCAGGACTAACGTTCGTCCGAAAGGGTTGAACGCGCTATCACGAGGCTGCGGCGCCATCGTGGTTTTCTGCGCCCGGCGTCCTGCGGATCGTACTGCAACTGCCTGTATCGACGGCAGATTCCAGCGGGGAAAAATTGGCCATCGCAACCTTTTTCCGTGTCCCGGCGTTACTTAGCGAATGAATTTACAAGATATGCACACTACTATCCACAGGATTTGTGGAAAACGTGCCGTCGCCGGGTCGCAAGACCTCGCCAAGTTCCAGCACTGGCGCGGGATTCCGGGGGATGCCGCTGCCTCCCCGCGAAGATGCGGATGACGGTGCCGGAGGCGCTCGGTTAGAATGGATCTTCCGGCATTCTTGTTCATGAACAAAGCGCAGATGAATGCTGCACCGCCGCAAGTTGCCGAACGCGACGCCGCCGCGCTTGCGAAGGCGGCGGGCGGCCTGCGCGCGGGCGATTCCCCAGCGCCCAACTTCCTGCGCGCGATCGTCGCCGAGGACATGCGCACCGGCAAGTACGGCGGCCGGGTGGTGACGCGCTTTCCGCCCGAACCCAACGGCTACCTGCACTACGGACACGCGAAGTCGATCATCCTGAACTTCGGCCTTGCCGCGGAGAACGGCGGCACCTGCCACCTTCGCTACGACGACACCAATCCGCTGAAGGAGGAGGTCGAGTACGAGGACGCGATCGCCGAGTCGGTGCGCTGGCTGGGCTACGACTGGGGCGGCCATCGCTACCACGCGTCGGACTACTACGGCGAGCTATACCGGTTCGCGGAGTGGTTCATCGAGCACGGCCTCGCGTACGTCGACAGCCAGACGGCGGAGGAAGTGCGCGCCACGCGCGGCACCCTGACCGAACCCGGCCTCGACAGCCCGTACCGCGGTCGCGGCGCCGCCGAGAATCTCGATCTGTTCCGCCGCATGCGCGCCGGCGAGTTCCCCGACGGCGCGCACGTGCTGCGCCTGAAGATCGACATGGGGAGCCCGAACGTCAACATGCGGGATCCCGCGATCTACCGCATCCGCCACGCGTCGCATCACCGCACCGGTAACGCATGGTGCATCTATCCGCTGTACGACTACACGCACTGCATCTCGGACGCGCTCGAGCGCATCACGCACTCGATCTGCACGCTCGAGTTCCAGGACCACCGGCCGCTGTACGACTGGGTGATCGACAAGCTCGCCGACGGCGGCATGCTCCCGCGGCCGCTGCCGCAGCAGTACGAGTTCGCGCGCCTCAACCTCACTTACGTCGTGCTGTCGAAGCGGCGCCTGATCGAGCTCGTGGACAAGGGTTTCGTCGACGGCTGGGACGATCCGCGCATGCCGACACTGGTCGGCGCGCGCCGCCGCGGCTTCACGCCGGAAGGCTTCCGCCTGCTCGCCGAGCGCATCGGCGTGTCCAAGGCCGACTCGTGGATCGACATGAGCGTGCTCGAGGACTGCATGCGCGACGACCTCAACGCGCGCGCGCCAAGGCGCATCGCGGTGCTCGACCCGGTCAGGCTCGTCATCGACAACTATCCGGCGGGGCAGAGCGAGGATTGCGAAGCCCCCAACCACCCGCAGCGGCCGGAGCTCGGCCGCCGCGCGCTGCCGCTCACGCGCGAGCTTCTGATCGAGCGAGACGACTACAGCGAGGATCCACCCAAGGGCTACTTCCGCCTGACCCCGGGCGCCGAGGTTCGCCTGCGCTACGCGTACATCGTCAAGTGTACGGGCGCGATCAAGGATGCCGCCGGCAACGTGGTCGAGGTGCACTGCACGTACGATTCTTCCACTCGCAGCGGCACACCCGGCGCCGATGCGCGCAAGGTGAAGGGCAACATCCACTGGCTGTCGGCGGCGCACGCGGTGCCGGCAGAAGTGCGCATCTACGATCGCCTGTTCAACGTGCCGTTCCCCGGCGCGCGCAATCCGTGGGGCAACCGCAACGACCCCGCCGCCGCGGCGGAGCCGTCGCCAGCGCACCGCACCGTGGTCGCGGGCGACGACGACGACGAGGAAATCGCCGAGCGCAACTACCTGGACGACCTCAACCCGGATTCGAAGCGTGTCCTGACCGCGTACGTGGAGCCGGCGCTGGCGCAAGCCGCGCCCGAGGAGCGCTTCCAGTTCGAGCGCCATGGCTACTTCGTGGCCGATCTCGCGGATCATGCCCCCGTCCGGCCGGTGTTCAACCGCTCGGTAACGCTGAAGGACTCCTGGGGAAGGTAGCCCCGTTCGGCGCTTGCGCGCCGACGGCGCAACCCCATATCGGCTAGCGTTTCCGCGCCTGCGCTAATATTGCCGCGCCCTTCGTCCCGAAAGAAAGTTGCCCGCCATGAAACGCATCGTCCTGTTCCTCGCCACGAACATCGCCGTGATCGTGGTGCTCTCGATCGTGCTCAAGCTCTTCGGGCTCGACCGGTCCGGTTACGCCGGCGCGGGCTATGGCGAGCTCCTGGTGTTCTCGGCCGTGGTCGGCTTCACCGGCGCGATCATCTCGCTCCTGATGTCGAAGTCGATGGCGAAGTGGTCGACCGGCGCGCACGTGATCAGCCAGCCGGCCAACGATGTCGAGGCGTGGCTCGTGTCCACGGTGCAGCGGCTGGCGCAGAAAGCCGGCATCGGGATGCCCGAGGTCGCGATCTACGAAGGCGAGCCGAACGCGTTCGCCACCGGCGCGTTCAAGAACTCGGCGCTGGTCGCGGTGTCCACAGGTCTCCTGCAGTCGATGAACAAGGAAGAAGTGGAGGCGGTGCTCGGCCACGAGGTCGCGCACGTCGCCAACGGCGACATGGTCACGCTTACGCTCATCCAGGGCGTGGTCAACACCTTCGTCATCTTCCTCGCGCGCGTGATCGGCTCGATCGTCGACCGCGCGGTGTTCAAGAGCGAGCGCGGCAACGGTCCCGGTTACTTCATCACCGTGATGGTGCTGCAGATCGTGCTCGGCATCCTGGCGTCGATCATCGTCGCGTGGTTCTCGCGTCAGCGCGAATTCCGGGCCGACGCGGGCTCCGCGCAGTACCTCGGAACGCCGAACCCGATGGTGAACGCGCTGCGGCGGCTGGGGGGGGTCGAGCCGGGCGCCCTGCCGGAGGCGATCAAGGCGTTCGGCATCACCGACAAGGCCGGGTTCATGGCGCTTTTCTCGACCCATCCGCCGATCGAGCAGCGGATCGCGGCCCTGCAATCGCGGCGCTAGCGGCCGGCTTCCTTCCCTGCGGCGCGAGGCTTCCAATGCCCACCAGGTTCAAGATCGAGTACGAGGACGACAAGGGCATCTGGCACGACGCGTACGGCGACGACGGCAAGCTCCTCGTGTTCGACGAGGAAGCCAGGGCGCGGGCGGCGCTCGCCGAGCGCTATCCCATCCTGTTCCAGATGGAGAAATACGGTGGCGGCAAGCGCACCCGCGTTATCCGCATCCTGGAGGACGAGGACGACTGGCCGCAGCGGAAGAAGTAGGCGACACGCTGCCGCTTTTTTTCAACAGCCTCGACCGAGGAGTCGAGACGAAGCGGCCGCGGCCAAGCGATTTGCGTACGAGAATCAGCTCCCGTACTTCTGCGCCAGCGGATTGAGGGTTCCGGCCTTCTTGCGATCGAGATAGATGGCGTCGAGCTCGGCGTCGGTCTTGTAGCCCGGCACCTTGAACGTGTAGCGCTTGAAGTTCTGGACGCGCGAGTACGCATCCTTGACCTCGGACTGCCAGTACGCGTCGCCGACCTTGATGTTCTCCGGGTAGTCGATCAGCCAATTCTGGCGGGCGCGCGGGCTGCCTCGGACCGCGCGGTTCTCGCTGAAGTACGCTACGGGGTCATTGCCGCCAAGCATCAACGCCTGGTCGTCGCCTTCGGCGATCGTGTTCTTGATCGTGCCGCAGCCGGCGAGCGCCGCGACGGCTGCGATGAGGAAAGCGAACGTGAATGGACGCATGCCGGCCTTTCGCAAAACGAAACGGCCGGCCGTGGGGCCGGCCGTCATCGCGACCGCAGACCTGCCGCGGCGCAGTTGCGCGCCGCGGCGATGCGCTCGCTACTTCAGATGATTCGAGACGAGTTTGGTCATCTCGAACATCGAAACCTTGCCCTTGCCCCCGAACACGGCCTTGAGCTTCTCGTCGGCGTTGATGAGTCGCCTGTTGATCGAGTCTTGCAGCTTGTTCTTCTTGATGTAGTCCCAGATCTTCTTGGTGACCTCGGTGCGCGGCATCGGGCTGTTGCCGACGACGGCAGCGAGCATTGCCGAAGGCGTCATCGCCTTCATGAACGCCGCGTTGGGCTTGCGCTTGCCGGCGGACTTCTTCGCGGCGGGTTTCTTCGCAGCCGTTTTCTTCGCGGCCTTGGCGGGCTTTTTCGCGGCCTTGGCGGGCTTCTTCGCGGCGGGCTTCTTGGCGGGCTTCTTCGCGGCGGGCTTCTTGGCGGGCTTCTTCGCAGCTTTCTTGGCAGTAGCCATGGGTCTCCTTCCTGTCGTTAGTGCGAGCGGACGTTGCCGATCGGCCTGACACTTCTCCTTCCTGTCCCAAGGACGAAGCATCATCGCGGCCGACTATACCGCATTTTCCTCGGGAAGGAGTCCGATTTCAGAGGGAGAACCCGCATCTTCACGCGCGAGTGTTGCGCGGCGTACGCAGGCGAGCGACCGAAGGCGAGGCGACGCGCCCACGGTATGGTTGCCGTGCGTTGCCAATTCCGGCTCGTGACCGACGACGCCACAACCCGCCGCGCTGTTCCTGCCCGCGGGCGAGGCCACCCCCATCGACCTGTGGCCGGAAGTTCGCCCGTCGAGGCGGGTACAATGATGCCTCGTGGGCGCGCCTTGCCCTCCCGACGGCGCCCACTGCCAGCATGGACGACCCCGCCGCCAACCTCGCCGACCTGCGGACCGATTACAAGCGCGCCGCGCTCGACGAGCGCGACGTCGTGCCCGACCCGTTCGCGCAGTTCACGCGCTGGTTCGACGACGCGCGCGCGGCCTTCGTACCCGAGCCCAACGCGATGACGCTGGCCACGGCCGACGCCACCGGCCGTCCCGCCGCGCGCATCGTGCTCCTGAAGGAGGTCGACCACCGCGGCTTCGTGTTCTACACCAACTACGACAGCCACAAGGGGCAGCAGCTCGACGCGCGCCCGCTGGCGGCGCTGCTCTTCTTCTGGCCCGAGCTCGAGCGCCAGGTGCGCATCGAGGGCAGCGTGGAAGCGGTCGACGCGGCGACCGCCGACGCCTACTGGCGCACCCGGCCGCGGCTGTCGCGCCTCGGGGCCTGGGCATCGCCGCAAAGCGCGATGCTGCCTGACCGCGCGAGCCTCGAAGCGCGCTTTGCCGCAGCCGAGCAGCGCTTTCCCGGCGATGACATCGTGCGGCCGCCGCGCTGGGGCGGTTACCGCGTGCTGCCGGTCCGCTTCGAATTCTGGCAGGGACGCGCATCCCGGCTGCACGATCGCATCGAGTACCGGCAGGAAGGCGCCAGCTGGCGTATCGGGCGGCTGGCGCCGTGAGGTGGGGCAACCCCACGCTCACCGCGCTGATCGGCCTCGGCATCGTCAACCACATCGTCCTGACCGGCAGCCGCGTCACAGTGACGCTGGAAGCGCTGCGGCTCGGCGCCTCGGCCGCGGTGGTCGGCCTGCTGCTCGCGGTGTTCGCGCTGCTGCCGATGGTCCTGAGCGTGGCCGCGGGCCGGCTGTCGGACCGCATCGGCGTGCGCAAGCCGATGCTCGCCGGGTCGTGCGCGATGGCGCTCGGCGCCGCGGTGCCGATGGTCGTGCCGGGGCTCGCCGGTCTGTTCATCACCGCGGCGGTCCTGGGCACGGCGCTGATGCTCTTCCAGGTGCCGGCGCAGAACGCGACGGGCGAACTGGGACCACCCTCCGACCGCGCGCACAACTTCTCGCTCCTCGCGCTGGGCTATGCGGTTTCCACGCTGCTGGGGCCGCTGATCGCCGGCTTCACCATCGATCACGGCGGCTATGTCGCGACCTTCGCGGTGTTCGCCGCGCTGCCGCTCATCCCGGTGGCCGTGCTCGCACGCGGGGCGCTGGCGCTGCCGGGACCCCACCCCGCGCACGTGCAGGGGCACACGGGCGGGGCGCTGGCGCTGCTGCGGCACGAGAAGCTGCGCCCGGTGTTCGTCATCAACGTCATGCTCGCCGTCGCGTGGGACCTGCACACCATCGTGATTCCCGTGTATGGCGCGCACATCGGGCTGTCCGCGTCGCAGATCGGGGTGATCCTCGCGTCTTTCGGCGCGGCGACTTTCGTGGTGCGCTTTTCCATGCGCTGGGTCGTGACCCGCGTCGACGAGCGGCAGGTGCTGACGGTCGCGCTCCTCAGCGCGGGCGCGGTCTACGCCCTGTTCCCGTTTTGCCACAGCGCTTCGGCGCTGACGGCCTTGTCATTCGGCCTCGGCCTCGGCGTCGGCGCGAGCCAGCCGATGGTCATGTCGCTCCTGCATGCGTACGCGCCCCCGGGCCGGATGGGCGAGGCCGCGGGCGTGCGCATGTCGCTGGTCCAGTCCATGGCGGTGGCCGTGCCGCTCACGTTCGGCGCACTGAGCGCGGCGATCGGGCTAACGCCCGTGTTCTGGTCGGTGGGCGCCGGACTCGCGGCGGGCGGGTACTTCACCCGCCCGCGCGGCAAATAGAACGCATTACGTTTTCTGCCGCAGCCGCCCGGCGAACGCCTTGCGGAACTTGGCGAGCTTCGGCGCCACCACGAACATGCAGTACGGCTGGCCGCCGTTGCGCTCGAAGTAGTCCTGGTGGTAGCCCTCGGCGGGGTAGAACGGCTCGGCGCCCGCAAGTTCGGTCACGATCGGCTTGCCGAAGAGCTTTTCGTCGGCGAGCGACTTCATCACCTGCTGCGCGGCGGCGCGCTGCTCCGGCGTCTGGGCGAAGATCACCGAGCGGTATTGGGTGCCGACGTCGTTGCCCTGGCGGTTGGGCGTGGTGGGGTCGTGGATCGTGAAAAAAACCGTCAGGAGGTCGCGGAACGAAAGCTTTGCGGGATCGAACACCACCTTCACCACTTCCGCGTGTCCCGTGCGGCCGCTGCACACGTCCTCGTACGTCGGGTCCGAGCCGCCGCCGCCGGCGTAGCCCGACTCGACGCTCGCGACACCGTCGAGGTCGCGGAACACGGCGTCCAGGCACCAGAAGCAGCCGCCGCCGAGCACGGCCGTTTCGCGATGGGAGGTGGTCGTGTCGTTCATGGCGTCGAGCTCCGGAGGGTGCAGTACGCTTGGTCGCGGCGGGTAGCGGTAGCTTACGCGCGGCAGCCTGTTCACGAGGACAAGACGCGATGCGCGGCAGTGCGATAATCCTTCGCTGTCCCCGTATGACCGATTCCCTCCCGTGGCGTTCGTTGGCCCCGTAACACTGCTCGGCCGGGTGATCCGGCGCCTGCGCGGCATCGGCTGGACGCGCGCGGCGGGCAATCTCGCGTTCACCTCGCTCCTGGGTCTCGTCCCGCTGGTGACGGTGGCGTTCGCGTTCGTCGCGCAGTTCCCGGTGTTCCAGGACTTCGTGCGCCTGCTCGAGAACTACCTCCTGCGCTATACCTTGCCGGAGACGGCGGCGGAGCTCGTGCGCACCTACGTCGTCGGCATGGCGGAGGAGGCCGCGAAGCTCCGGGGCGTGTGGATCCTGTTCGTGATCGTCACTGCCGCCTTGGTTGTCGACGCGGTCGAGTCGGAGATCAACGCGATCTGGCGCATCGACCGCAAGCGGCCGATCCTGCGTCGCGTGCTCGTGTACACGATCGGCGTCACCGCCGGGCCGGCGATGCTCGGGGCGGCGATCTGGCTGATCCGCGGGGTGATCCTGGTGTCGGTGCAGGCGGTCGCTCTCGATACGGCGCACATCGCGAACGTGACCCACGTGGTCACCTTCGGCCTCGCGACCGCCGTCTTCACATTCATGTACTGGATCGCGCCGGCGTGCAAGGTGCGGTGGCGGCACGCGCTCGTGGGCGGGGTGCTGGCCGCGGTGGCGTTCGAGGCGACACGCGCCGGGTTCACGTGGTACGTCGCGTACTCGCCGTCGTACGAGATCTTGTACGGCGCGCTCGCCGCCCTGCCGGTGTTCATGTTGTGGGTGTACATCTTCTGGCTGATCGTGCTGGCGGGCGCGGCGATCACCGCATCGATCGCGGACGAGTGAGCGCGGGGGCCGAGGCGAGGCGACACGGAGAAGCTACGTGTATCGAGTTGGGCCAAGGAGCCGAGGGGTGAACCCACGACGGCATCTGATTGCATCGTTTGCCGCGGTGGCGGCCCCTTGGCCGGCTGCGGCTTGAACATGCTACATTGCGGCCACTTTCGCCTGTCGTAGGAGCTTTTCACGTGTGGTCCATCATCCAGGCCGCGGGGTGGCCGATCTGGCCGCTCATCGTCGCGTCCGTCATCGCGCTTGCCCTGATCTTCGAGCGGATGTGGTCGCTGCGCCAGTCGGTGGTCGCGCCATTGGGCATGGTGGACCGCGTGCTGGTCGAGTTCCGACAGACCGGGTCCACGCCCGAGCTTCTCGCCCGGACCGCGGCGCAAGGCCCGCTCGGCCGCATCCTCGCGGCGGGGCTCGCCAACGTGAAGGCGCCGCGCCCGGTGATGAAGGAGGCGATCGAGGAGGTGGGCCGCGTGGTCACCCACGACCTCGATCGGTTCCTCACCTCGCTCGGCACCATCGCCGTCGCCGCGCCGCTCTTGGGCCTTCTCGGCACGGTGATCGGCATGATCGAGATCTTCGGCTCGCAGACCACCGCGGGGTCCAACCCCATCCAGCTCGCCCACGGCATCTCGATCGCGCTGTACAACACGGCGATGGGCATCATCGTCGCGGTGCCCGCGCTCATCTTCTACCGCCATTTCCGCGCCAAGATCGACGAACTGGTGGTCGAGATGGAGCAGCAGGCGATCAAGCTCGTCGACTTCGCGCACGGAGACCGCAGGTGACGACCCCCACGCTCGCTGCCCCCGCTGCCCAAGGGGGCCGCGGCCCGCGAGTGGACCGGGGCCGCCCGGCGCCAAGGTCATGAACCTGCGCGGTCCGCGTCAGCGCGAGGATCCCGAGATCAACTTCGTTCCGCTGATCGACGTCCTGCTCGTCATTCTGATCTTCCTCATGGTGACCACGACGTACCAGCGCGTGGCCGAATTGCAGATCACGTTGCCCGAGGCGGATGCCGACGCGACCAAGCCGCGCCCGAAGGAGATCAACGTCGGCGTCGACTCGCAGGGGCGCTACGTGGTGGACAAGAACGTGTTCACCTTCACCACGGTGACCGCGCTCGCCGACATGCTGAAGCGCGCCGCGGGCGACGCGAAGGATCCCGTCGTCATCATCAACGCCGACGCCAGCGCCACCCACCAGTCGGTGATCCACGTGATGGAGGCCGCGCGGCAGGCGGGGCTCATCCACATCACGTTCGCGACCCAGACGCCGACGAAATGATGAGGTGAGCCCGCAGCGCGCAGCGCGCAGGGAGGGTCGATGAGCCCGCTCGTCGCCGCCTGGTATGCGCCGCGGCGCACACCCGTGGTGGTCCTCCTGTGGCCGTTGTCGCTGCTGTTCCGTGCCGTGGTCGCCGTGCGCCGCGGGCTGTATCGTCGCGGCCTCCTGCATGCGCAGCAGCTGCCGGTGCCGGTGGTGGTGATCGGCAACGTCACCCTCGGCGGCACCGGCAAGACGCCGCTCGCGATCGCGCTCGCCGAGGCGCTCGCGGCGCGCGGATTCCGACCCGGCTTCGTCAGTCGCGGCTACGGCGGCAGTGCGCGCGAGCCGCGGGCGGTGGCGGCAGGCGACGAGCCCGCGCTCGTCGGCGACGAGCCGCCGATCCTCGCCGCGAGCGGGTACCCGGTGTGGATCGGGGCCGACCGCGTTGCCGCGGCGCGAGCCCTGCTCGCGGCGCATCCCGATCGCGACGTGCTGATCTGCGACGACGGGCTGCAGCACTACCGCCTCGCCCGCAGAGTGGAGATCGCGGTAATCGACGCGGCGCGCGGCCTGGGCAACGGCCTCATGCTGCCCGCGGGCCCGCTGCGCGAGCCGGCCGCGCGACTCGCCGAAGTCGACGCGGTGGTGCGGCTGGTTGCCGGCGCCGATGTGCGCGACGGCCATTCCATGATCACCACCCACGTGCCGCTGCCATGGCGCAATGTGAAGGATCCGGCATGCGTGGGCGATCCGGCGGCGTGGCGCGGCCGCGAGGTGCACGCGGTCGCCGGGATCGGCAATCCCGGACGCTTCTTCGCGATGCTGCGCGCGCAGGGCATCACGGCCATGGAGCACGCCTTTCCGGACCACCACCCGTTCGCGCCCGCGGATCTCGCGTTTCCGGGAGCAGCCGCCATCCTGATGACGCAAAAGGACGCGGTAAAATGCGCACGGTTCGCCGACGGGCGGTCCTGGTACCTGCCGGTGCGGGCGACGGTCGACCCCGCGCTCGTCGCCCTCGTGGAGCACAAGATCCGTGGATCCCAAGCTGCTTGAAATGCTCGTGTGCCCGGTCACCAAGGGCCCGCTGGTCTACGACCGCGACAAGCAGGAACTCGTCTCCAAGTCCGCTCGCCTCGCGTATCCGATCCGCGACGGTATTCCGGTGATGCTGGAGGAGGAAGCTCGGAAGCTCCGCCCCGAAGAGCTCGAGTAGCCGGGGGATGGCCGGGTGAACGGGTGAATGGGTGAACGGGTGAAGTGCACCACGCGCCGGCGGCCAGCCCGTTCGCCGGAGGCACTGGCTTAGGGCGCCTTCACCTATTCACTCGTTCACCCGTTCACTGCCTTCGACGATGCCGTTCACGGTGCTCATTCCAGCGCGCTTCGCGTCGACGCGGCTGCCGGGCAAGCCGCTTGCCGACATCGGCGGCAAGCCGATGGTGGTGCGGGTGGCGGAGCGCGCGATGAAAAGCGGCGCCGCGCGGGTGGTGGTCGCCACCGACGACGAGCGCGTGCGCGCGGCGGCGGCGGGCTTCGGGGTCGCCGCGTGCATGACCCGCGACGATCACGCCACCGGCACCGATCGCCTGGCCGAAGCCGCGGCGGCGCTCGCGCTGCCGGACGACGAGATCGTGGTCAACGTGCAGGGCGACGAGCCGCTGCTCGAGCCCGCGCTGATGCGCAGCATGGCGGCGCTGCTCGCGCAGCGGAAGGATGCCGCGATGGCCACCGCGTGCCACGCGATCGTCGATCCGGGCGAGGCGTTCAACCCCAACGTGGTCAAGGTCGTGCTCGACGCCAACGGATATGCAATGTATTTCAGCCGCGCCACGATTCCCTGGGCGCGGGACGCGTTCGCGAAGGCCACGGACACCCTGCCGGAAGGCTACGTCATCTATCGCCATTACGGCCTGTATGCGTACCGCGCCTCGTTCCTGCGCGCGTATCCGGCGCTCGCGCCGTCGCCGCTCGAGCGCTGCGAGGCGCTGGAGCAGTTGCGCGCGCTGTGGCACGGCTACCGCATCGCGGTCGAGGTCACGCAGGGTACGCCGGCGCCCGGCATCGACACCGCGGAGGATCTCGCCAAGGTGCGGGCGTTGTACGCGAGTGGAGGCGGCGAATGAGCGAGCGCGCCGAAGGCCAGGCGCGCAGCGCGCGTCCGCGAGCGATTGAGGCAGCCGACACTCCAGCCTGCGCAATATGTTCCGGTACAGGGAGGCTGCGAGTGACACCCTGCGATAATGCGATCTGCCTCGCGAGGGACGGCACACCATGCGACTGATCCTGCTCGGTCCGCCGGGCGCCGGCAAGGGCACCCAGGCCAACTTCATCAAGGACGCGTTCGGCATTCCGCAGATCTCCACCGGCGACATGCTGCGCGCGGCGGTGAAGGCGGGCACCGCGCTCGGACTCGCGGCGAAGAAGGTGATGGATAGCGGCACGCTGGTGTCCGACGACATCATCATCGGCCTCGTGCGCGAGCGGTTGCAGCAGCCGGACTGCGCGGCGGGTTACCTGTTCGACGGCGTTCCACGCACGATCCCGCAGGCCGAGGCGATGCGCAACGCGAACGTCCGAATCGACTACGTGCTCGAAATCGACGTGCCCGACTCGGCAATCATCGAGCGGATGAGCGGGCGCCGCGTACACCTGGCCTCCGGGCGCACCTACCACATCGTGTTCAACCCGCCCAAGGTGCCCGGCAAGGACGACGTCACCGGCGAGGATCTCATCCAGCGCGACGACGACTGCGAGGAGACCGTGAAGCATCGCCTCGCGGTCTACCACGCGCAGACCAAGCCGTTGGTCGACTACTACGACAAGTGGGCCGTGGCGGGCGATGCGCGCGCGCCCAAGCATCGTCGCGTCGACGGCCTTGGCGGTGTGGAGGCTGTCCGCGACGCCTGCCTCGCCGCCCTGCGGTCGTAGTCCTCGCGGTGGCGCCCACCGTCAGCGTCATCGTGCGCAGCATGGCGCGGCCTTCGCTCGCGCAGGCGCTGGCAGCGCTCGCCGCGCAGGATCACCCGCACGTCGAGGTCGTGCTCGTGGCCGCCTGCGGCGCGGCGCACCCGCCGCCCGCGCTCCGGTGCGGGCCGCATTCATTGCGCTTCGTGGCGAGCTCGGTTGCGCTTGCGCGTCCGCTCGCGGCGAACGCCGGGCTGGAAGCCGCGCGCGGCGAGTACGTCACGTTCCTCGACGACGACGATACGCTTGCCCCGGATCACGTTTCCGGCCTGGTCGCCGCCTTCGCCGGCGCGGGCGAGGCGCGGGTGGTGCATTCGCTTGCGCGTGCCGTGTTTCGCGACGGCACGCAACGCCCCTTCGGGCGTCCCTGCGCGCTCATGTCGCTGTTCGAGCGCAACTTCATTCACCTGTCGTCGGCGCTCGTCGCGCGCTCGCTGGTGGACGAGGGCGCGCGCTTCGACCCCCGGTTCGCGATCCACGAGGACTGGGATTTCTTCCTCACGCTCGCGCAGCGGACGCACTTCCACTTCGTCCCGCGCCAGACGTTCGTGTGGCACGCGGAGGCCGGCGAATCCGGCGCGGGCGGCGGCCGCAATCAAGACGAGGCGCGGTTCGCGCACGGCCGCGATCTCGTGTACGCGAAGTGGCGCGACGCGTCCGATGCGTTGGTGGACCGTGTGCAGCCGATGCTGCGGGACGCCGCGGCGGCCGCGCAGCGCGGCGCCCATGCGCAGGCCGAGGCCGTGCTGCGCGGCGTGCTCGCGATCAGCCAGAACGACCCTTGGGCACTCAACCTCCTCGCGATGGTCGAGCGTGCCACCGGCCGCCTCGCGCAGGCGCTGCGCACGCAGTCGCTCGCCGTCGAGGTGCGGCCTGACGATCCCGATCTCGTCTACAATCTAGCGCTCCTGTACCGCGACGCGGGGGATGCCGCCGCCGCACGCACGTTCGCGGCGCATGCCGCGCAGCTCGCGCCCGGCCAGCCCAGGTACCGGCAGCTCGCTACCACCTTCAACTGACACCATGCCCCGCAACGCTTTCTACGCCCAGTCCGGCGGCGTCACCGCCGTCATCAACGCGAGCGCCGCCGGCGTCATCGAGACAGCGCGTAACTACGAGGACCGCATCGGCAAGGTCTACGCGGGACGCAACGGCATCATCGGCGCGCTGGCCGAGGACCTGATCGACACCAGCCGCGAGACGGCGCGCGCGATCGCGGCGCTGCGTTACACGCCGGCTGGGGCGTTCGGCTCGTGCCGCTACAAGTTGAAATCGCTGGAGGAAAGTCGCGTGCAGTACGAGCGGCTGATGGAAGTGTTCCGCGCGCACGACATCGGGTACTTCTTCTACAACGGCGGCAACGACTCCGCCGATACCTGCCTCAAGGTGTCGCAGATCGCGGAGAAGCTCGACTACCCGCTGTGCGCGATCCACGTGCCGAAGACGGTGGACAACGACCTTGCGGTCACCGACAACTGTCCGGGGTTCGGCTCGGTCGCCAAGTACGTCGCCACCTCGATGCGCGAGGCGGCATTCGACGTGGCTTCCATGGCCAAGACGTCGACCAAGGTGTTCGTGCTGGAAGTCATGGGGCGCCACGCGGGCTGGATCACGTCCGCGGTCGGGATGGCCGACGACGCCGACACCCCAATTCCACTGCTGTTGCTGTTCCCCGAGGTCCGCTTCGATGAAACGGCGTTCCTTGCCGCCGTCGACGCCAAGGTGAAGGCGCACGGCTACTGCTGCGTCGGCGTTTCCGAAGGGTTGCTCGATGCGCAGGGCAGGCTCTTGGCCGAGGCCGGCTCGCGCGACGCGTTCGGTCACGCGCAGTTGGGTGGTGTCGCACCGCTCATCGCGTCGATCGTTACGGCCAGGCTCGGGTACAAGAATCACTGGGCGGTGGCGGATTACCTGCAGCGCGCGGCGCGGCACATCGCGTCCAAGACCGACGTCGAGCAGTCGTACGCGGTGGGCAAGGCCGCGGTCGAGTTCGCGGTCAGGGGCCGCAACGCCGTGATGCCGGCGATCACGCGCGTTTCCGACAAACCCTATCGTTGGAAGATCACCGAGGCGCCGCTCGCGAAAGTCGCCAACGTCGAGAAGATGCTGCCGCGCGAGTTCATTTCGGCGGACGGCTACGGCATCACCGGCAAGGCGCGCGCGTACCTCGGCCCCTTGATGCGCGGCGAGGATCCGCCGCCGTTTCGGGACGGGCTGCCGCACTACCAGCGGTTGAAGAACGTGGCGGTGGCCAAGAAGCTCGCGACGGAGTTCAAGGTGTAGGGCGAAATGGGGTACGTCCCCATTACAGGCTGAAATGGGGTACGTCCCCTTTTTGAGGAGGGTGCATGGCCAAGCACGTCGACTACTACCTCGCGACCATCTCGCCGTGGATGTACTTGGGCCACGACCGCTTCGTAGAGATGGCGCGCCGCCACGGCGCGACGATCGCGGTGAAGCCCATGAGCTTGGGCGAGGTGTTCCCCGTATCGGGCGGATTGCCGCTGTCCAAGCGCGCGCCGCAGCGGCAGGCGTATCGCCTGGTCGAATTGAAGCGCTGGTCCGAGTTCCTGGACGTTCGGCTCAACCTGCATCCGAAGTTCTTTCCCGCCAACGGCGATCTCGCCGCGTGCTGGGTGCTCGCGGCGGCGGAGGAAGGCACCGACAAGGCGCTTGCCCTCGTGGGCGCGATCGGTCGCGCGCTGTGGGCGGAAGACCGCGACATCGCCGATGCCGGCACGCTGGACGCACTCGCCGTGGGCCTTGGACTCGACGCCGGCAAGCTCGCGGCGCGGGCGCCGGCCATGATGGAGCGCTACGCGGCGCTCACGCAGGAGGCGATCGCGCGCGGCGTGTTCGGCGCACCCACTTACGTCTGCCAGGACGAATTGTTCTGGGGACAGGACCGGCTCGACTTCCTGGCCCGAAAACTGGCAAAATAGCGTGTTTTCTCCAGCCGGCTCGGGCTTGAGTCAGGCCGAACGAGCCGGCCGGCGGGCAAGGGGAAGCGACAGTTCCGAAGCTACCTCGGGACGCGCGACGGGCGTCATGCATGGACAAATGCGCCCGCGCGACTCAATTTGAAAAGCCACTCAGCAAGGGAGCAACCAACCCATGTCAACCGCACTCATCATCGCGCTCGTCTGCGCGGTCGCGGCGATTGTCGTCGGCTTCTACTGGACGAGCACCATCCTGGGCAAGCCGGCGGGCAATCCGCGCATGCAGGAGATCGCGGCCGCGATTCAGGCCGGCGCCAAGGCGTACCTCAACCGCCAGTACATGACCATCGGCATCGTCGGCGTGATCCTGTTCGTGATCATCTGGTGGGCGCTTGGCGGCCGCACGGCCGGGGGCTTCCTGGTAGGCGCGGTCCTGTCCGGGCTCGCAGGGTATATCGGCATGAACGTGTCGGTGCGCTCGAACGTGCGCACTGCGGAGGCCGCGCGCACGGGCCTCAACGAAGCGCTCGCGGTGGCCTTCCGCGGCGGCGCGATCACCGGCATGCTGGTGGTGGGCCTGGGGCTCCTCGGTGTGGCCGGCTTTTACTGGTTCCTCGTGGGCTCGGCGCATCCCACACCCAACCCCATGAAGGAAGGCCTGCACCACATCATCCAGCCGCTGGTCGGGCTCGCGTTCGGCGGCTCGCTTATTTCGATCTTCGCCCGTCTGGGCGGGGGCATATTCACCAAGGGTGCGGACGTCGGCGCCGACCTCGTCGGCAAGGTCGAGGCGGGCATTCCGGAAGACGACCCGCGCAATCCGGCGGTGATCGCGGACAACGTGGGCGACAACGTCGGCGACTGCGCCGGCATGGCCGCCGACCTCTTCGAGACCTACGCGGTGACCATCGTCGCCACGATGCTGCTGGGCGCGCTGCTCCTGCCGGTGGTGGCGGAGCAGGCGGTGCTGTATCCGCTGGTGCTGGGCGGCGCGTCGATCATCGCGTCGATCATCGGCTGCTACTTCGTCAAGGCCACTCCCGGCGGCAAGATCATGAACGCGCTGTACAAGGGGCTCGCGGTGGCGGGCATCCTGTCGGCGATCGCGTTCTGGTTCATCACCGACCGCATGACTGGCGGCTTCGCCGCGGCCGACCCGCAACTCACGCCGATGCGCCTGTTCGGGGCGTCCATCGTCGGTCTCGTGCTGACCGCGCTGATGGTGATCATCACCGAGTACTACACCGGCACCGACTTCAAGCCCGTGCGACACGTGGCGCAGGCGTCGACCACGGGCCACGCCACCAACATCATCGCCGGCATCGGCGTGTCGATGAAGGCCACTGCCTGGCCGGTGCTCGCGGTGTGCGCCGCGATCGGGGTCTCGTACTGGTTCGCCGGTTTGTACGGCATCGCCATCGCCGCGACCGCGATGCTGTCGATGGCCGGCATCATCGTGGCGCTCGACGCGTACGGGCCGATCACCGACAACGCGGGCGGCATCGCCGAGATGGCGGAGCTGCCGGATTCCGTGCGCGCGATCACCGATCCGCTGGACGCGGTCGGCAACACCACCAAGGCGGTGACCAAGGGCTACGCGATCGGCTCGGCGGGCCTCG
>JADLEZ010000057.1 GCA_020845855.1 Burkholderiales bacterium | reverse complement strand
TCATCGAGATCGCCGCGAGCAGCGGCTTGTCGTAGGCCCGGAACAGGATGGCGAGGCCGAACCCGGCCGCGATGATGCCGATGTTCTCGATCGAGGAATAGGCGAGCAGGCGCTTCATGTCGCTTTGCACGGCGGCGAACACGACGCCGAACAGCGCGGTGACGAGCCCGACCGCGAGCGCCACCACGCCCCACCACCAGACCTGCGCGTGCAGGAGGTCGAAGGTGACGCGCAGCAGGCCGTAGATCGCGGTCTTGAGCATGACCGCGCTCATCAGCGCGGAAACGGGAGACGGCGCCGCCGGGTGCGCTTCGGGCAGCCACACGTGCAGCGGCAGCAGGCCCGCCTTGGCGCCGAAGCCTACGAGAGCCAGGAAGAAGGCGATGCTCGGCCACGCGCCCGCGAGCTGCTGCGCGCGCATGCCGCCGAACGTGTAGTCGCCGGTGCCGCCCTGGAGGACGCCGAAGCAGAGCAGGATCGCAAGGGCGCCGATGTGCGCGATCAGCAGGTACAGGAAGCCGGCGCGGCGGATCTCGGCGATGCGGTGCTCGGTGGTGACCAGGAAGTACGACGCGAGCGCCATCGACTCCCAGGCGACCATGAACAGATACGCGTCGTCGGCGATCAGCACCAGCGCCATGGCGGCGAGGAACGCGTGGTACTGGAAGCAGATCAGGCCGGGCGCGGTACCTTCGCTCGCGCGGAAGTAGCCGGCCGAGTACAGCGAGACGGCGGCCGCGACGGCACCCAGCAGCATGAGGAAGAACGCGGACAGCCCGTCCAGCCGCAGGTGGAACGGCAGGTCCGGCAAGCCGAGCGGAAGCAGCCGGGTTTCCGCGCTGCCGGCGATCGCGCCGAGCGCCACCGCGGCGAGCGCGAATCCGACCGCGGCCCCGATGGGGAACAACACGCGACTGACGAAATGCAGGCGGGTCGGGCGCGCCAACCCGGCCGCGCCGATCGCGAGCCACGCGACGACCGCGCCGACGACGAGGTCGAGTGCGGCCACGTCGCTCCTTACTTCACCCGCATGCCGGGCTGCGCGCCCGCGTCGGGCGCCAGGAGGTAGACGCCGGGGCCGTCGCCGGACGCGGCCAGCACCATGCCTTCCGACACGCCGAACTTCATCTTGCGCGGCGCCAGGTTGAACACCATCGGCGTCAACCGGCCGACGAGCTCTGCGGGATCGTAGGCGGACTTGATGCCGGCGAACACGGTGCGCTGGCCGAGCTCGCCCACGTCCAGCGTGAGCTTCAGGAGCTTGTCCGCGCCCGCGACCTGCTCGGCGCCGACGATGCGCGCGATGCGCAGGTCGAGCTTGCCGAAGTCGTCGATGGAGATGGTCCCCTCACCCCCGCCCTCTCCCCGCTCACGGGGAGAGGGAGTGGTGCCGGCATGCGCCTGTGCCGCTCCCTCTCCCGCCTTGGCGGGAGAGGGCTGGGGTGCAGAGGGAGTGGTGCCGGCATGCGCCTGTGCCGCTCCCTCTCCGGCCTTGGCGGGAGAGGGCCGGGGTGCAGAGGGAGTGGTGCCGGCATGCGCCTGTGCCGCTCCCTCTCCCGCCTTGGCGGGAGAGGGCTGGGGTGAGGGTGGCTCGAACAGCGCATCGATCTGCTTCGGGTCGATGCGCGCGAGCAGATGCTTGTACTCGCCGACCCGGGTGGGCGTGCGCTGCAGGTCGTCCCACCCTAAGTCGCGACCGAAGCCCAGGAAGCGCGCGGCGGCGCGGGTGGTCTCCGGCAGCACCGGGGCGAGGAACACCGACAGGTTCTTGAAGCCGACGATGCAGTCGCTCACCACGCGATGCAGCTCGTCGCGCCGGGCGGGATCCTTGGCGAGCGCCCACGGCTGCTGCTCGTCGAAGTAGCGGTTGATCTGGTCGGCGAGCTCCATCACCTTGCGCATGGCGCGCCCGTACTGGCGATCGTCGAGCGCCGCGTGGATCTCCTGTGCGGCTTCACCGGTGGCGGCAAGCCACCCCTGCGGGTCGTTCCCGGCCTCGCCCAGCACCTCGCCCGCGAAATGCCGCGTCAGGAAAGGCGCCGCGCGGCTCGCGATGTTCACGTACTTGCCGATCAAGTCGCTGTTCACTCGCGCGACGAAGTCGTCGGGGTTGAACTCGAGGTCCTCGACCCGGTCGTTCAGCTTGGCCGCGAGGTAGTAGCGCAGCCACTCCGGGTTCATCCCGAGCTCGACGTAGCGTTGCGGACTCAACCCCGTGCCGCGCGACTTCGACATCTTCTCGCCCGACGCCATCACGAGAAAGCCGTGGACGAACACGTTGGTCGGCGTCTTGCGCTCCGAGAAGCGCAGCATCGCCGGCCAGAACAGCGTGTGGAAGTACACGATGTCCTTGCCGATGAAGTGGTACTGCTCCACCTCGGGCGCGGCGATGAACTCCTCGAAGCTGCGCGTCTCGGAAGGATACGCGCGGCGCGCGGCGCCGGAGTCGAAGTGCTTCTTGAGCGCGGCGAGGTAGCCGATCGGCGCATCGAGCCACACGTAGAAATACTTGCCGGGCACGTCGGGAATCGCGATGCCGAAATACGGCGCATCGCGCGAGATGTCCCAGTCGGCGAGGGCCTTGCCGCCGTCGCCGAGCCACTCCTGGATCTTGTTGAACACCTCGGGCTGCAGCGCGGTCTCCTTCGTCCAGCGCGCGAGGAACTCGATCACCGCCGGGTCCGACAGCCGGAAGAAGAGGTGCTCCGACGAGCGAAGCTCCGGCCTGGCGCCGGTCAGGGTCGAGTACGGGTCGACGAGATCGGTCGGCGCGTAGGTGGAGCCGCAGTTGTCGCAGGCGTCGCCGTACTGGTCCTTGGTCCCGCATTTCGGGCAAGTACCCTTGATGTAGCGGTCGGCCAGGAACATGCCCTTGACCGGATCGAAAAACTGCTCGATCGTCTTGCGGCCGATGAGCGAAGGACGATGGTCCCGGAGCTTGTAGTAGATCGACTGCGCGAGTCCCGTGTTCTCCGGCGAGTGCGTCGAATGCGTGGTGTCGAAGCTGATGCCGTAGCGCTTCCAGTCGGCGACGTGCGACTTGGCCACGCGCCCGATGAGGGCCTCGGGCGCGATGCCTTCGGCTTCTGCTGCGAGCATGATCGGCGCGCCGTGCGTGTCGTCGGCGCAGACGAAGTGCACCTCGTGCCCCTGCATCCGCTGGAAGCGCACCCAGATGTCGGCCTGGATGTACTCCATGATGTGACCGATGTGGAACGGCCCGTTCGCGTACGGCAGCGCGGTGGTGACGAACAGCTTTCGGCGCGGGACGGGCGGCGGCATCGCAAAACCTTGAAAAGCGAGGGGAAAGCGATCGATTCTAGCAAGAAGGCGATTTCAGCTAGAATTTCGATACGGTTCCAACCGAATCCCGCCATGACCGAAGATCAAGTCCTCACCGCCCTCAAGTCCGTCCAGGACCCGTTCACCAGCCGCGATTTCGTGAGCGGCAAGGCCGTCAAGAAGGTCACCGTGACCGGCGGCGACGTCACCGTGGACTTAGCCCTGGGCTATCCCGCCAAGAGCCAGCACGAGGCGTTGCGCAAGCTCGTGCAGCAGGCGGTGGCGGCACTCCCCGGTGCGGGCCGGGTCAACGTGAACGTGACCACCCGCATCATCTCCCACGCCGTGCAGCGCGGCGTGAAGCTGGTGCCAGGTGTGAAGAACATCGTGGCGGTGGCGAGCGGCAAGGGCGGGGTGGGCAAGTCGACCACCGCGGTCAACCTGGCGCTCGCGCTCGCGGCGGAAGGCGCGTCGGTGGGTGTGCTCGATGCGGACATCTACGGCCCCTCGCAGCCCACCATGCTCGGCATCGCCGGCCGCCCGGAATCCACCGACGGCAAGACGCTGGAGCCGCTCGAAGCGTACGGCGTGCAGGCGATGTCGATCGGCTTCATGATCGACGCCGACACGCCGATGGTGTGGCGCGGACCGATGGTCACGCAGGCGCTGGAGCAGCTCTTGAAGGACACGCGCTGGCGCGAGGTCGACTACCTGATCGTCGACATGCCGCCGGGCACGGGCGACATCCAGCTCACGCTGTCGCAGAAGGTCCCGGTCACCGGCGCGGTGATCGTCACCACGCCGCAGGACATCGCGCTCATGGACGCGCGCAAGGGCCTCAAGATGTTCGAGAAGGTCGGCGTGCCGATCGTCGGCGTGGTCGAGAACATGAGCATCCACGTCTGCAGCAATTGCGGCCACGCCGAGCACATCTTCGGCGAGGGCGGTGCTGCGCGCATGTGCAAGGACTACGACGTGCCGTTCTTGGGCAGCCTGCCGCTCGACATCCGCATCCGCGAGCAGGCCGACTCCGGCCGGCCGACCGTGGTCGCCGATCCGTCCAGCAAGGCGGCGGAGATCTATCGCGACATCGCCCGCAAAGTGGCGATCTCGGTCGCGCAGAAGGCGGCCGACTTCTCGGCCAGGTTCCCGAGCATCGTCATCCAGAATACGTGATTCGTGCCCTGGCGTTCGCGTGCGCGGCATGCGCGTGCTCCGCGGCGCTCGCGCTGCCGGACGACGCGGCGGTGCGTGCCCTGCTCGCGGAGCGCATCGCGCAAGAGCGGGCGGTAGGCCTCGCCGCGGTGCTGCTGGACGCCGGCGGCGCGCGCATCGTCACCTCCGGCGTTGCGCGCGCGGGCGGCCCGGCGATCGCGGCCGACACCGAGTTCGAGATCGGCTCGATCACGAAGACGTTCACGGCGTTGCTGCTGGCCGACGCCGTCGTGCGCGGGGAAGCGACGCTCGCCGATCCGGCGACGAAGTATCTTCCCGCCGCGAAGGGGCTCGCGCGCGACGGCAAGGCGGTGACCCTCGGCCAGCTCGCGACGCACACGTCGGGCCTGCCGCCGATGCCCGGGAACTTCGCTCCCGCCAACCCGGCCGAGCCGTATGCCGACTACGACGGCGGCAAGCTCGTCGCGTTCGTCGCCGGTGACGCGCTCGAGCGCCCGCCCGGCGAAGCGTACGCCTACTCGAACTTCGGCGCGAGCGTGCTGGGTTACGCGCTGACCGCGCGCAACGGGGGATACGAGCAAGTGCTGCGCGAGCGCGTGCTCGCGCCGCTAGGCATGGGCGACAGCGCCATCGCGCTGTCGGCTGCGCAGGAAGCGCGCTTGGCGACCGGGCACGGCGCGCGCCTCGCGCCTTCCCTGCCGTGGAAGCTCGACGCGTTCGCGCCCGCCGGCGGACTGCGCTCCACGCCGCGGGACATGGCGAAGTACCTCGAGGCCGCGGTGCGCCCTGCGTCCTCTCCGCTCGCCGCCGCCTTCGAGCTCGCGGAGAGGCCTGCGGCCGACACCGGGTCGCCGTCGCTCCGGATCGGTCTTGCGTGGCATCTGTTCGACCGTGATGGGCGCGCCATCGTCTGGCACAACGGCCGCACCGGCGGCTTCGCGAGCATGATGGCGTTCGACACGGCCACGCGCGAGGGCGTGGTGGTGCTGTCGAACGCGTCGATCCCGATCGACGACTTGGCCCTTCACCTCCTCGACGCGTCGATTCCGCTGTCGCCGGCGCCGAAGGAGCGGATCGCTATCAAGCTCGACCCGGCGGTTGGCGACCGCCTCGCCGGCAAGTACGAGCTCGCGCGCGACTTCGCGATCACCGTGCGCCGCGACGGCGAGCGCATGCTGGCGGCGGCGACCGGGCAGGGCGAGCTCGAGATCTTCCCGGAAAGCGACTACGAGTACTTCTACCGCGCGGTGGACGCGCAGCTTTCCTTCGTGCGCGCCGGTGAGCGCGTCACCGGGCTCGTACTGCGCCAGGGCGGACGCAACCTGCCCGGCAAGCGGGCCGAATAGACATCGGGAGCTACGCGAATGATCAAGTCCGACAAGTGGATCCGCCGCATGGCGCAGGCGACCGGCATGATCGAGCCGTTCGAGGCGGGCCAGGTCCGGCAAGTCGACGGCCGGCGGATCGTGTCGTACGGCACGTCGAGCTACGGCTACGACATCCGCTGCTCGCGCGAGTTCAAGATCTTCACCAACATCAACTCGACGATCGTCGATCCGAAGGCGTTCGACGAAGGCTCGTTCGTCGACTTCACCGGCGACGTGTGCATCATCCCGCCGAACTCGTTCGCGCTGGCGAGAACGGT
>JADLEZ010000056.1 GCA_020845855.1 Burkholderiales bacterium | reverse complement strand
CGCAACGGCGGCTTGCCGACGACTCCGGCATCGCCGGCTCCACGACGCGCCACGTGTACCCGTTTCCGCTGGCGCGCTGGCTCGCGCACGCGTTCGCGCGCGAGACCGAGGTCGACTGGCGCAACGTGGCAGACCCGGTCGCGCTCGACGGCGTGATCCGTCCGCTGCTCGCCTGGTCGGAACGCGAGGCATTCGACAGCGGCGAGATCGGCACGCGCGAGTTCGTGGCGCTCGCGCGCCCCGCGCAGGCCGTGTCGGACCTGCAATGGCTGACGGCGGTCGAGCCCGGGGTGGAGGACGCCTGGGATGCCGCCGAGCCGCCGATCGCCTGGCAGCTCGGCGAGTGCCGCGGGTGCGTGACGAACAACATGGTTTCCGCAGTCGACGTCGCGTGCCGGGAAGGGATGCGCAAGCCGGCGCCCGACACCAAAGCCGCGGTCGCGCAGCCGCTGGCGGCGATCGAGCGGCTGCCACGCCGGCGCGCGCTCGAAGTCGTCGCCTGCGCGCGCGCAGCGCTCGCGGCGCGCTGCCGCGAAGTCAACGCGATGACTTATCCCAATCCCGACGAAGTGTGGTGGTGCGACCTGGGCGAAGGTGTCGCGCTCGCGGTGATCGGCATCGCGCGCGAGCGGCGGATCCCGCTCGAAACCAACACGGGCTACCTCGTGCTCGCCAACGGCGTGCCCATCGGCTACGGCGGCGTAACCCCGCTCTTTCGCCAGGCCAACACCGGCATCAACATCTTCGACTCATTCCGCGGCAGCGAGGCGGCGTACTTGTGGACGCAGATGCTGCGCGCGTTCCATACGCTGTACGGCAGCACGCGCTTCGTGATCAACCCTTACCAGTTCGGCGCCGGCAACGCCGAGGCGATCAGGAGCGGCGCCTTCTGGTTCTACTACCGCCTGGGCTTTCGCCCGGCGGCCGCGGCGACGCGCTCGCTCGCCGCGCGCGAGGCAAGGCGGATGGCGGGTGACCGCGCCTATCGCAGCGATGTCCGCACGCTGCGCGCGCTCGCCTCCGGCGACCTGTGCCTCGACCTGCCCGGACACGATGCGCAGGACGACTTCGACGAGGCGCTGCTGTCGAAGGCGGGCGCGCGCGCGGCGCGCCAACTCGCACGGGTGGCGACCCTTTCGCGCGGCGGCGCACAGTCCTACCTTGCAAGCGAAGTCGCGCGCGAGCTCTCGCTCGACGACCCGGCGCACTGGCCGGCCGAGGAGCGGCGCGGGTTCGAGAGCCTCGCGCCCATCTTCGCGCACCTGCCCGGCATGACCGAGTGGCCCCGCGCGGACCGCGAAGCGCTCGCCGCCATGTTGCGCGCGAAGGGGTTGGCGCAGGAGCGCACGTTCGCGCTGCGCGCGGCGCGGGCGCCGCGCGCGTTTCATGCGTTGCGCGAAGCGCTGCGGGCCGATCGCTGACCTACTGCATCGGCAGCGGCTTCAGCCGCGCCTGGTCGTTCGCGGCCGCAACGTCGCTCACGAAGTCGTAACCCGGCAACAGGTAGGTTGACAGGTCCGGGTGGTCGTAGCGCACGTGGAGTCGAGTCATTCACGCTTGACGCGCCAGATTGATCTGGCTAACATAGCTGCATGCGACGCGCGACCATCTCGCAGGCGAAAAACCATCTGTCGGAACTGCTGGCGCGGGTGAAGCGCGGGGAGAGTGTGCTCATTCTCGAGCGCGATCGGCCGATTGCCCGCATCGTGCCTGTGGCCGAGAGCGAGCGCGACGACGACGATCGAATCGCGGATCTGGAGAGATCGGGCGTCGTGCGCCGCGCACCCCGCGGAGCGTTGCGCAAGCTGCCGCCACCGATCGCCTGGCCAGATGGGGCGAGCGTGCTCCGCGCGCTGCTCCAGGACCGCGCCGACGCCAGGTACTGATGCGGTTCTGGGACACGTCGGCCCTCGTCCCCATGATCGTCGCGGAGCCGGCCAGTGAGTTCGTTGGACGGCTCCTCCAGACCGACCCGGAGGTCATCGTCGCGTGGACCGCGGCCATCGAGTGCGCCTCGGCATGCGCGCGCCGCCATCGCGAGGGCACCGCATCGGACAACGATCTGGCCGCGGCGCTGGGGCGCCTTCGCGAATTGCGCGGTCATTGGCACATCGCGGAGCCCACGCCTGCCTTGGCGGCACTCGCCGAAAGGGTCGTCGTGCGGCACGCGCTGCGGGCCGGCGACGCCATTCAGCTCGCTAGCGCGATCGCCGCCGCCGGCGCGGGCGACCCCGCGCTGGAATTCGTCTGCTTCGACAAGCGCCTCAACCTTGCCGCAATCGCCGAGGGACTGCGGGTGGTGTCGGCGGACCTGTGACTTTGCGGATGGGAGAATAGGGTCAGAGTAGGTCAGAGTGGACTTTCTGGGAGAGCAGGGTCAGAGTCGACTTTCTGCTGCATCACGAGTACTGCGGGGTCGGTGCTGCCTCGCCCGCAAAACGAAAGTCGAATCTGACCCTTCGCAAGTCGAATCTGACCCTTGCGCCTACGCCGCGTCGGCCGACACTTCCGATGCAGGCGCCGCGGCGGCCGCGGCCTGCTCCTCCTCGGTCATGAACGCGGCAGCCGCCGCTTCCGCGCCGCCCTGCTTCGCCTTCTTGCGCGAGTTGTGGTACGCAAGCCCAGTGCCCGCCGGGATCAGGCGCCCGACGATCACGTTCTCCTTCAGCCCGCGCAGGTCGTCCTTCTTGCCCATGATCGCGGCTTCGGTGAGGACACGCGTGGTCTCCTGGAACGACGCAGCCGAGATGAACGAGTCGGTCGACAAGCTTGCCTTGGTGATGCCGAGCAGCATGTAGTGGAACTGCGCCGGCTCCTTGCCGTCCTTCACGACACGGTCGTTCTCGTCCAAAAGCTCCGAGCGCTCGACCTGCTCCTCGCGGATGAAGCGCGAATCACCCGGCTCGGTGATGACCACGCGACGCAGCATCTGGCGAACGATCACCTCGATGTGCTTGTCGTTGATCTTTACACCTTGCAGGCGGTACACGTCCTGCACCTCGTCGGTGATGTAGCGCGCGAGCGCCTCCACACCCAGGAGCCGCAGAATGTCGTGCGGGTCCGCCGGGCCGTCGACGATGGTCTCGCCCTTGTTCACCACCTGGCCGTCGTGCGCGGTGACGTGCTTGTCCTTCGGGATCAGGTACTCGTGGGCAACGCTGTCCAAATCGGTGATGACCAGGCGCTGCTTGCCCTTCGTATCCTTGCCGAACGACACCGTCCCGGTGACTTCCGCCAGCATGCCGGCGTCCTTCGGACTGCGCGCCTCGAAGAGCTCGGCCACGCGCGGCAGGCCGCCGGTGATGTCACGCGTCTTCGACGTCTCCTGCGGAATCCGCGCGAGCACCTCGCCCACCGCGACCGGCTGGCCGTCCTTCACCGTGATGATGGAGCCCAGCTGGAACGTGATGTTGACCGGCAGGTCCGAGCCCGCGAGCTTGATCTCCTCGCCGGCGTCGTCGAGGAGCTTCACCTGCGGGCGCACGCCCTTGGCGGTCGAGGTGGCGCGGCGCTTCGGATCGATGACGACCAGCGTGGTCAGGCCGGTCACGTCGTCGACCTGCTTCGCCACGGTCACGCCTTCCTCGACGTGCTCGAACTTCACGCGGCCCGCGTACTCGGTGATGATCGGGCGCGCGGTCGCGTCCCAGGTCGCCAGCACCTTGCCCGCCTTCACCGCGTCGCCGTCCTTGACCTGCAGCGTGGCGCCGTACGGCACCTTGTGGCGCTCGCGCTCGCGGCCGTTGTCGTCGTGGATCATGACCTCGCCCGAGCGCGCGATGACCACGAGCTCGCCCTTGGCGTTGGTCACGTAGCGCATGAGCGGCGCGAAGCGCGCCGTGCCGGCCGACTTCGACTCGATCTGCGACACCGCCGCGGTACGCGAAGCGGCGCCGCCGATGTGGAACGTACGCATCGTAAGCTGCGTGCCCGGCTCGCCGATCGACTGCGCGGCGATGACACCCACCGCTTCGCCGACGTTGACGAGGTGGCCGCGGCCCAGGTCGCGACCGTAGCACTTGGCGCACAGGCCGTGGCGCGTGTCGCAGGTCAGCGGCGTACGCACCTTGACTTCGTCGATGCCGAGCGCCTCGATCTGCTCCACTTCGTCCTCGCCGAGGAGCGTGCCCGGGTCGTACAACGTCGCCTGCGTTTCCGGATGCACGACATCGGCGGCGACGACGCGACCCAGAATGCGCTCGCGCAGCGGCTCGATCACCTCGCCGCCTTCGACCAGCGCCTTCATCGCGACACCGTTGCCGGTGCTGCAATCGTCCTCGGTCACCACGAGGTCTTGCGTCACGTCGACGAGACGACGCGTCAGGTAGCCCGAGTTCGCCGTCTTCAATGCCGTGTCGGCGAGGCCCTTGCGCGCGCCATGGGTGCTGATGAAGTACTGCAGCACGTTCAAGCCCTCGCGGAAGTTGGCCGTGATCGGCGTCTCGATGATCGAGCCGTCCGGCTTCGCCATCAGGCCGCGCATGCCGGCCAGCTGCCGGATCTGCGCCACCGAGCCGCGCGCGCCCGAGTCCGCCATCATGAAGATGGAGTTGAACGAATCCTGCCTGACGTCCCTGCCCTCGCGGTCCTGGACTTCCATGGTGCCGAGCTGCGCCATCATCGCCTTGGCGATGTCGTCGCCGGCGCGGCCCCAGATGTCGACCACCTTGTTGTAGCGCTCCCCCTCGGTGACCAGACCCGACGTGTACTGGGCCTGAATCTCCTTCACCTGGCCTTCGGCCTCCACGATGATCGCCGCCTTCTCCGCCGGCACCAGCATGTCGTCGGCCGCGAACGAGATGCCGCCGCGTGTGGCAAGGCCGTACCCGGCCTGCATCAGCTTGTCGGCGAAGATCACCGTCTCCCGCAAGCCGCAGCGGCGGAAGCTCGCGTTGATGATGCGCGAGATCTCCTTCTTCTTGAGCGGCTTGTTGATATAGCTGAACGGCAGGCCCGGGGGCAGGATCTCGGACAGCAGCGCCCTGCCGATAGTCGTGTCGTAGCGCGTGATCTTCTCCACGCGCTCCGGGCTGCCATTCTGGTCGCCGCGCACGTCCACTTCCTTGATCCGCACCTTGATCTTCGCGTGCAGCTCGCACTGGCGCGACTCGTACGCGCGGGTGACTTCCGCGATGTCCGCGAAGATGGTGCCTTCGCCCGCGGCGCCGATCTTCTCGCGCGTGGCGTAGTACAGGCCGAGCACGATGTCCTGCGACGGCACGATGCAGGGCTCGCCGTTGGACGGCAGCAGCACGTTGTTGGACGCGAGCATCAGCGTGCGCGCCTCCATCTGCGCTTCCAGCGACAGCGGCACGTGGACGGCCATCTGGTCGCCGTCGAAGTCCGCGTTGAACGCGGTACAGACGAGCGGATGGAGCTGGATCGCCTTGCCCTCGATCAGCACCGGCTCGAACGCCTGGATGCCGAGGCGGTGCAGCGTCGGCGCGCGGTTCAGCATCACCGGGTGCTCGCGGATCACCTCTTCGAGGATATCCCAGACCACGGGCTCCTGCGACTCGACCATCTTCTTCGCGGCCTTGATCGTGGTCGCGAGACCCATGGTTTCGAGCTTGTTGAAGATGAACGGCTTGAAGAGCTCGAGCGCCATCAGCTTGGGCAGGCCGCACTG
>JADLEZ010000055.1 GCA_020845855.1 Burkholderiales bacterium | reverse complement strand
ATCGCTCGCGAAGCGCTTGTCGTCGATGGCCGGCGCACCTGGAGTCGCCGCGCCTAGCCACGCGGAGGCCATGCCTTGCATCATCGACAAATATTGCTGCTGCAGGTCGGCCCCCTGCTTGATCACCGCCGCCATTTGCGCCGACATGCCGGTCGCGTCCGGCGACCCCGCCCCGCCCATCATCTTCTGCATCTGCTCCTGGCCGCTCTTCATGAGATCGGCAAAGAACTGCGCGGGATCGTGTGGCGTAACCATGACGTTTCTCCATCTATCGCGGCGGGATATTCGTAGGGCTGGCGAGACAGCCTTGGAAGCGGAGATTACCGCACCGCGCGGCGCCCCGCTCGCGTGTCGCGTGCGCCGCTGCGGACCGGAGGTCCCGTCGGGCGCGGATCCAGGACCGCTTCGCTTCTCTCGCCCTCGAGCCCACCTTCACCAGCGCTTCACCCGTGATGGCGACGGCCCGCCGAGATGACATCCGCTCTCAGCATGCCGCGCGCGAAGCACCCTGGAGGCATGTCGCCTTCGCGAGCTCCGCGTTGTGATATGCACGGCGCGTTGTGGTGGCCGACTGCGCGGGCGAAATGCACGATGTCCGTTTGCGTGATGGCCCTGGCGAAGATCGCGGTCATGCCCTCCGAAGACCTCGATGTCGTGGCCGCTTGGCTCCCGTCTGCCAGACCGGAAATCGTAGGAGCGCTGTGACCACGTCACCACGAGTAGACTTTTGGCTTGACAACGTAACACGTGCGATCAACAATTCCAGACAACGGACAAGTATTTCGATAATCGAAATAGCGCCGATATCTCACGAGGGCTTTCGTTTCAACGCCCGGCGCGTGGCATGGCCATCCGAAGGAGGAAACCTATGACCGGCAAGTGGAAATGGACCCTAGGCAGTGTGGTCACCGTCGTGCTCTTCGCGGCCACGGCTGTCGCTGCGGAGCCCGATTCGCTTCTTTCGCAGATCAAGCAGCGCGGCGCGATCGTCATCTGCGAGGCCGCGTACCCGCCCTACAACGTCAAGAATCCGAAGAGCGGTGAGTGGGAAGGGCTCGATATCGACATCGAAGCCGAGATCGCGAAAGACCTCGGCGTGAAGATTCAGCGCGTCGACACGACCTTCGCCGCTCTCATTCCGAACATCAACACGCACAAGTGCGACATGTCGACGGCAGCGACATACATCACACCGTCGCGCGCCCAGCAGGTCCTGTTCACTCGGCCCTACGCTGCCGAGACCAAGACTATCTTCGTGCCTGTGACGTCCACCGCGAAGACCTACGCCGACATCGACAAGTCAGGCGTCACCATCGTTACCCGATCGGGTACCGCGGAGGAGACGTACGCGAAGCGCTTCTTCAAGCAGGCCACGGTCAAGCTGCTGACCTCCGATGCGACGCAGCCACACCTGCTCGAGGTGGGCGCGGGACGCGCCGACGCGGCATTCGCCGGCAATGTCGGCAGCCTGATCTTTCTCAAGGCGAACCCGAACCTCAAGCTGCGGCCGCTCGGCGACAAGCTGCTCGACCCGACACCGTTCGCGTTCATGCTGCCGCGCGGCGAATACCATTTTCAACAGTATCTCAACGTGGTTCTCGACAACCTCGAACGTACGGGCAAGCTCAAAGAGATCACCGACAAGTGGATGTCGACGCTCAACTAATGCGTCGTCAGGCGGCATCTTCGCCGTGCCGCCCGCCCGTGTAGCGATTCATCCAACCTGGCTTCGCGGGCCGCGAGCATGACGAAGAACGCCGGAACCGGCGCTTCCGCGCTTCGTTTCGCGGCGCTCCGCCTCGACGTCAAGGACGCGGTCTCGCTCGCCGCCGGGATCGGCATCGTCGGCGCCATCCTCGGCGCCGTCGACTGGAAGTTCGTCGCGACGCTGGACTTCCACGTTCTCGTCGAGTACTGGCAGCCGCTCGCGCGCGGTGCAGCAATGACGCTTGCGATTACCTCGACGTCGCTCGCCGTGGGGCTGAGCACAGGCGTCGTGATCGCGGTGCTCCTACAGCTGCCGATCGGGCCGCTGCGCTGGCTGATCGTCGCGTACGTCGAACTGTGGCGAAACACGCCGCTGATCGTCCAGCTGTTCTGGGTGCACTTCGGGTTGCCGGTGCTCACCGGCATCTCGACGTCCGCGCTCGAAAGCGGCTTCATCGCACTGACGCTCCAATCGAGCGCGTATCTCGCCGACATAGCGCGCGCGGGCATCCAGGCGGTTCCGCGAGGGCAATGGCAGGCGGCGCGCGCACTCGGGTTGCCAGCGTGGTCGCTGTGGCTCGAGGTAATCCTGCCGCAGGCGCTGAAGATCATGATTCCCGCATTCGCCAATCTCGCGTTGAGCTTCCTCAACGGCAGTGCCCTGCTCGGGCTGTTGCAGGTCGGCGAACTGATGACGGTAGCCTCGAAGATCAGCGACTACGCGTCCAAGCCAATCGAAGTTATGACCGTGGTCGGTGTTGTCTACTTGCTGTTGAACCTGCTCGTCGCGCGCCTCGCGCGTTGGCTCGAGGTCGCCACACGCATTCCGCGCTAGACCCTACCAATCCGATGCATTTCGACACCACCGTCATCGTTCGGCACTTGCCGGAGCTGCTCGCGGGCGTCAAGCTCACGGTGCTGCTCGTGCTCGTGGCGCTGGCGGCGGGCACCGTGCTCGGGATGATCGCGTGTCTCGGAAAGCTTCTTGCGCGCGGCCCGCTCTGTTGGATCGCATCAACGTACATTACCGTGATGCGCGGCATCCCGGAAATGGTCGTCATGTTCTGGATCTACTACTGCGGCCCCCTGATTCTCGCGACGCGCCTGTCGTCGTTCACGGCAGCCGCCAGCTCGATGTCGCTGTATGCAGGAGCGTTCCTGGCCGAAATCTTTCGCGCCGGTATCCTTGCCGTTCCGCGCGGCCAAGCCGAGGCGGCGCACGCGCTCGGCATTCCGGCTTCCTTCACCTGGGCGGAGATCGTGCTTCCACAGGCCGTGCGCATGATGATTCCGGCGCTCATCGGCGTTGTAACGCTGACCGTCAAGGTGTCTGGAATCGCGTCGACCATCGGCGTCGGTGAACTCGTCTACGAGGCGAATATCGTGAGCGGGCAGAGCTATCGCTATTTCGAACTGTTCACCGCAGTTGGCATCTTCTATTTTGCGCTGATCTTCCCGCTGAGCCTGCTCGCGCAGCACTACGAGCGCGTTCTCGCGCGAAAGACACGATGAGCCCAGCTCCTGGCGATGCGATTGTCGCCTCGGACAGCGACGCGTCGGCAAGACGTGCACCTGTCGCGGACGACATCATCCGCTGCGAGTCGCTCGTGCGCCGCTACGGCGCGTTCACCGCGCTTCGAGGAATCGATTTTCGCGTGCGACGCGGCGAGGTCGTCTGCATCGTCGGGCCGTCGGGTGGCGGCAAGTCGACGCTGCTGCGCACGATCAACGGACTGGAAGCGATCGACGAGGGATCGATCACTGTCGACGGCATCAGGCTTCCGGGCAGCCGCAGAGACGTGACGCGCATCCGCCGCGAAGTCGGCATGGTCTTCCAGAGCTTCAACCTGTTCCCGCACATGACGGTGCGCCGAAACGTCGCGCTCGCACCGATGCGTGCGCGCGGCGCGAGCCGCGACGAGGCAAGCGCGCGCGCCGAGCGTCTGCTTCGACGCGTAGGCATCGGCGATCAGATCGACAAGTATCCAGAGCAGCTTTCCGGCGGCCAGCAGCAGCGCGTCGCGATCGCCCGCGCGCTTGCGATGGAACCGCGGGTGATGCTCTTCGACGAGCCGACGTCGGCGCTCGACGCCGAGATGGTAAGCGAGGTGCTGCAGGTGATCCGCGAGCTGGTCGGCACCGGCATGACCATGGTCATCGTTACACACGAGCTCGGCTTCGCGCGCGAAGCGGCCGACCGGATCGTGTTCATGGACGGCGGAACGATCGTGGTCGAAGCTCCGCCGGCGCGGTTTTTCGCCAACACCACCGACCCGCGGGTCGTGTCATTCCTCTCGAAGATCCTGTGACGGGGGGATTGGGCACCTCAATGACAAGGGAGCACGAGCATCATGACCGAAGACGTGTCGCCGTTTAGCCTGCGAAGCTTCCTCGCCCGCGTCCAGGCGAACGATCCGGGCGACCTGCTGCGGATTCGCGAGCAGGTGAACCTCGATTACGACATCAGCGCATTCGTGATGGAGATGGAGAAGGCCGGCCGCTCGCCGGTCGCCTGGTTCGATAAGGTCGGAGAATCGCCGTTCCCGGTCGTCACCAACGTGTTCGGCGCAAGGCGCCGCTACGCACTCGCGCTCGGCGTGCCGGAAGAGCGGTTGATCGAGGAGTGGGCATCGCGCAACGACCGGACGTTGGAACCGGTCGTCCGCGACACGGGACCGATCCACGATGTGGTGCGAACCGGCGACGAAGTCGATCTCGGCTACCTGCCGGTCATGCGTCATTTCACCGAGGACGCCGGGCCGTACATCACCAATGCGATCGTCATCGCCAAGGACCCGGACAGCGGCATTCGCAACGCAAGCTTCCATCGGATGCAGGTGAAGGGGCGAACTCGCATCGGCACCAGCCTGCACAGCAGGCGGCATCTGTGGAATTACGTGCAGCGGGCCGAAGAGCGCGGCCGCGACGTGCCGATCGCGGTCGTTATCGGCGCGCATCCGCTGTTCATGTTCGGCGGCTTGTGGAAGGGGCCGATCACGACCGATGAGTACGCGGTAGTTGGCGGCATGATGGACCGACCACTGGAGATCACGCGTTGCAAGACAGTGCCGATCGAGGTGCCGATCGACGCCGAAATCGTGTTGGAAGGCCGAATTCTCTGCAAGGCGAGAGAGCCCGAGGGCCCGTTCGCCGAGTTCACCGGCTACGCGTCGGCGCGCTCGACCGAGCACGTATTCGAGGTCTCCGCGATCACGCATCGCCGGGATGCGGTGTATCAGGACATCGTACCCGGCATCTCGGACGAGCATACGAGCCTGCTGGCGGTGCCGTCCGAGGCGCGTCTTCTGCGTACGCTGCGGCAGCATTTTCCGAATGCAACGGCTGTTTCGTACCCGAAGTCCGGCACCTGCCGGCTGCACGCCTATATCGCGCTGCGAAATCCGGCGCCGGGCCAGGCGAGAAACGCCGCGGCAGTCGCGATCGGCGACGATCTGAGCCTCAAGCTCGTCGTGGTCGTCGATGACGATGTCGACGTCCTCGACGATAGTGAAGTGTTGTGGGCGATGGCCACACGCATGCAGGCCGACGACGACATCGACGTCATTCGCAATGCGATGGGCGCGATCCTCGATCCGTCCAATCGCGCCGGCATGACGGCAAAGATGATCGTCGATGCGACCCGACCTGGAGGTTCCTTTCCACCACGCCATACGCTGCCCGCGGAGGCGTTGGGGCGCGCGCGGCAAATGCTCGAGAAGTCTTTTGATTTGTCCGCTTGACGTTCACGGTTTGCGAACCCAGCATCTCTTGCGATCCATCATCGATTCCCGTCGGCGCACGCGTGGACACCCGCGGCGACCGAGAAGCCGCAGCGGCCGAGATGCTGAGCTTCGCACTCGACACGGCGTTGTTTCAGCTCGCAGTCAGAGCGCGCGCGAGTCCTGAGTTCTTCACCTTCCCTGCGAAGCGTCGATGCGCGGCTTATTCTCGGTCCAGAACATCCTCAATCTGCTCCTGGTCTTCGTCCCGATCGCGATGGCGCTCGAGTGGATCGTGCACGCCAGCGCGGAATGGATCTTCGTCACGGCCT
>JADLEZ010000054.1 GCA_020845855.1 Burkholderiales bacterium | reverse complement strand
TGGCGGGCGGTCAACGGCCGCTTTTTCGTAAGGCTCGACTACGCCGACGTGGCCACCCTGCGCGAATGGCTGCCGGTGTTAAAGCCGGTGGAAAGCGGACAGGGCGCCCTGCGCGTGTGGTTCGATTTCGCCGGCGGCCGCGCGACCAACGTCGTCGCCGACTTGGAGCTCACTCGCGTGCGCGCGCGTGTCGCGCCGAAGCTGCCGCAGCTCGACCTCGCGCACCTTGGCGGCCGCGTCACCTGGAAGCACGCCGACGGCAGGAGGGAGTTCACGACCCGCGGCCTTACCTTCAAGACGCTGACGGGGCAGGAGCTTTTGCCCGTCGCGTTGTCGGTGACGATGAGCGAAGGCGCGGACGGCGGCATCACGGGCGGCCAGCTTGCGTTCGACCGCCTGGAGGTGGCGCCGCTGTCGCAGCTCGCGATCCACCTGCCGCTGCCGGAGAGCTGGCGGCACGACCTTGCCGCGCTCGCGTTGCGCGGCAGTGTGAGCAACGGCAGCTTCTCCTGGACCGGGCCGCCCGACGCGCCGACGCAGTACACGGGCAGCGGCTCGTTCGCGCGCTTCGGCATCGCGGCGAGCGAGACGCTGCCCGGTGCGGCCAGCGTATCCGGCAACTTCACCTTCGACGAGAAGCGCGGCGACTTGAAGCTCGACAGCCGGGACATGCGCGTCACGCTGCCGCGCGTGTTCGCCGATCCCCTCGTCTTCGACCATGCGTCGGGGCGCGTGGGATGGTCGCGCAGCGACGAGGAGCTGCGCATCTCGGTTGCCGACGTGCGCTTCGCCACCCCGCACACGTCGGGGACCGCGACCGCAACCTGGCGCTCGCGGCCGCAAGGGCCCGGCGTCATCGAGTTGAAGGCGCAGCTCGCGCGGGCGGATGCGCAGAACCTTTACCGCTACCTGCCGCTGACGCTGAACCCCGGCGTGCGGGACTGGCTGCGCAATTCGATCAAGCAAGGCACTGCGACCGAGATCCGGATGGCGCTTGCCGGCGACTTGGCGCAGTTCCCGTTCACCGACTCCAAGCGAGGGCAGTTTCTGGTCACGTTCAAGGTGGGCGACGCCGTCCTCGATTTCGCGCAAGCCTGGCCGGAAGTGACCGGCATCGACGCCGACGTGCGCTTCGAGGGCCCCGGCCTGTTCATCAACGCGCGCAGCGGCAGGATCCTCAACGCGCAGGTGGGGCCGGTGAAGGTCGACATCCCGAACCTCGGCGTGCAGCACCCCGCGCTCACGGTCGCGGGCGAGGCGAGCGGCACGACCGCGGACTTCCTGCAGTTCGTCGAGAAGAGCCCGGTCGGCAACTGGATCGGGCACTTCACCGACAGCGCGCAGGCGATCGGCGACGGCAAGCTCGTCCTCAGGTTCACGCTGCCGCTCGGCAACCCGCAGGCGGCGAAGGTCGCGGGCGACTTCGAGTTCGTGAACAACGCGGTGCGCCTGCCCGGCGTGCCGGCGCTGTCGCAGGTCAACGGGCATCTAGAGTTCGGCGAGCAGGCGATGCGCTCGCGCGATCTGACCGCGGAGGTGTTCGGCGGCAGCGCGCGCATTGCCGTGCTAAGCGCCGACGGCGGCGTGCGCATCAACGCCACGGGAACCGCCAATCTCGCCACGTTGAAAAGCGAGTTCGACTTTCCGCTGCTGCCGCGCATCTCGGGCAGCACCGAGTACACGCTTGCCGCGCAATCGCACGCGGGAGCCGCGAGCTTCACGCTCGAGTCGAACCTCAAGGGCGCGAAGATCGACCTGCCCGCGCCCATCGGCAAGACGCCGGCCGAGATCGTGCCGATCAAGGTCGAGCGCCGCGATGCGACGGGCAAGGGGGTGGAGGACACGCTCACCGTCGACTACCGCAACCTCATGCGCGTGATCGTCGCCCGCAGGCTCGGCGCGCAGGGCGCGCAGCTCGACCGGGGTTTGTTGCTGCTCGGACCGGCGGTGGCCCGCGGCGGCGCGCCGGACCGGCCGGGGCTGTGGGTGCGCGGCCGGATTGCCGAGTTCGACCTGGACGAGTGGCTCGCCTTGTACGCCAAGGAGGGGCCCGGCGGCGGCCCCGCGACCCGGCCGCCCGGATCGTTCGAGCTCAACGGCGTGGAGGTCGAGGCCGGGCGCCTCGACGTGTTCGGCCGCGTGCTGCACGACCTCAAGGTCACCGCCGTGCGCAGCGACGTCGAATGGCGCCTGCGCCTGTCGGGCCGCGAGGTCGAGGGTACGGCAACCTGGCGTGGGCCCGGACCGGCCATCCCGAACGGCCGCGTGGTCGCGCGTCTCGCGCGATTCACCGCACCCGGTCCCGACGAATTGCACCCGCCACGCAGCGAGATCGACCCGGCCGAGAAGGCGAAGAATACGTGGCCCGAGCTCGACATCGCCGCCGATTCGTTGATCAAGAGCGGCCACGACCTGGGTAAGCTCGAGCTCCTCGCGCAGCCGGTCGGACCCGACTGGCGTATCAATACGCTCTCGCTCGTCAATCCTGCCGGACGCCTCGACGGGACCGGCTGGTGGCGCGTGGGCCGCGAGAAGCAGACCACGGAGCTCGAGCTGCAACTCAAGGCAGACGACGCCGGCGCGTTTCTCGAGCGTTTCGGCTATCCCGTAGCGGTCCGCAATGCGCCCACGACCATCGATGCGAATCTCATGTGGGCGGGCGCGCCCAACGACTTCGACTTTCCCTCGCTGACTGGCACCGCGCGGCTTACCACCGGCGCGGGCCACTTCACCAAGATCGACCCCGGCATCGGCAAGCTCCTCGGTGTGCTGTCGCTGCAGGCGCTGCCGCGCCGGATCACGCTCGACTTCCAGGACGTGTTCAGCGAGGGCTTCGCGTTCGACGATATCGCCGGCGACTTCAAGATCCAGAAGGGGCTGATGCGCACCGAGAACTTGCGGCTCGAGGGTCCGGCGGCGCAAGTGACGATCACCGGCGAGATCGACCTCGGCCGGGAGACGCAGGCGCTTGCCGTGCGCGTGAAGCCGGCGCTGTCGTCGACGTTCTCCGCCGGTGCGGCGGTCCTGTTCCTCGCCAATCCGATCGTCGGCGCCGCGGTCGGCGCCGGCACGCTGCTTGCGCAGAAGCTCCTCAACAACCCGCTCGACCAGATGTTCAGCTACGACTACAAGATCACCGGCTCGTGGTCCGACCCGCAGGTGGAGCGGGTGAGTAGCCGGGTGGTGTCGACCGCGCCGCCACCCGGCGAGAGCACGAAATAGGGACGTACCCCATTACGATCCTGAAATGGGGACGTACCCCATTACTGAAATGGGGACAGGCCG
>JADLEZ010000053.1 GCA_020845855.1 Burkholderiales bacterium | reverse complement strand
TCTTCCGCGGCGAGCTCCGGGAGTTCGTGCTGCTGGCGCGCGACCAGGGCTTGTCGCCGCTCACGCCCAAGGGCTCGTTCGCCGGCGCGATGGGCCTGCCGCAGTTCATGCCGGGCAGCTATCGCCGTTTCGCGATCGACTTCGACGGCGACGGCCACGTCGACCTGTGGCGCAGCAACGCCGACGTGATCGGAAGTGTTGCCAATTATCTGGTTCGCCACGACTGGCAGCGCGGACAGCCCGTGCTCGTTCCGGCCGCGGTGGCGCCGGACGCGCGCGACGCCGCGCTGCGCCGCCTGGACGGCGGCATCAGCGAACGGCGGCCGGCGGCCGCGTGGCAGCAGGACGGCGTCACGTGGCGCGATCCGCCGGCCGAATTGCCGACCGACCCGGTGGGCCTGCTCATGCTCGAGGAAAGCGGCGACGGCGGCGACAATGCTCTGAGCCTGTGGATTGCGTATCCGAATTTCTACGTCATCACCCGCTATAACAAGAGCCGCCTGTATGCGGCCGCGGTATGGGCGCTGGCCGAGCGCCTGCGCGCGTCCCGCTAAGCATGTCCGAAGCGCCCGACCGCGATCTGCCGCTGCGCGAGGACACGCGGCTGCTCGGTCGCGTGCTGGGCGACGTGGTGCGTACCTGCGCCAGCGACGCGACGTACGAGCGGGTCGAGCAGGTGCGCCAGACCGCCATCCGCTTCCGCCGCGCGAGCCACGACGCGGCAGCGCCCATCCGCGACGAGCTCTCCGCGCTCCTGAACGAACTTTCGATCGGGCAGACGCTGCACGTCGTGCGCGCGTTCTCGTACTTCTCGCACCTTGCCAATCTGGCGGAAGACGTGCACCGCAACCGCCGGCGCCGGGCGCACGCCGTCGGCGGCTCGCCGCCGCAGCGCGGCAGCGTGGCCGCCGCGCTCGCGCACCTTGCGCAGGCCGGGGTGTCGGCGCAGACGCTGGCGGCCTGGCTCGCCGAAGCTCTCGTCTGCCCGGTGCTCACGGCGCACCCGACCGAGGTGCAGCGCAAGAGCATCCTCGACTGCGAGCGCGAGATCGTGCGCCTGCTCACGCTGCGCGACCGCACCGTGCTGACACCGGAGGAGGCCGAGGACTTTCAGGCGGGCTTGTACCGCGAGGTGCTGTCGCTCTGGCAGACCGCCATGCTGCGGTTGTCGAGGCTCGCGGTGGCCGACGAGGTCGACAACGCGCTCGCTTACTATCGCCACACCTTCCTCATCGAGGTGCCGCGGCTGTGCGAGGGACTCGCGGCCGGGGTCGCGCGCACCTTCGGCCAGCCGCTCGCCGTGCCGCCGTTCCTGCGCATGGGCTCGTGGATCGGCGGCGACCGCGACGGCAATCCGTTCGTGACGGCGCAAACCCTCGCGTATGCGGTCCGCGCGCAGGCGGGCGTGGCGTTCGAGCACTACCTCGATGCGGTGCACGCGCTGGGCGCGGAGCTGTCGCTGTCGGCGCGCCTGGTCGAGCCGACCCCCGAGCTCCTCGCGCTGGCGCGCGACGCACACGACGACAATCCGCACCGGCAGGACGATCCGTATCGCCAGGCGCTGATCGGCATCTACGCGCGGCTCGCCGCAACCTCGCAGACCTTGTCCGGGCGAACGCCCGCGCTGGCCGCGAAGGTGACGCGCCCGCCGTACGCCGCGCCCGCCGAATTCGCGGCCGACCTGCGGGTGATTCGCGATTCGCTCGCCACCCATTGCGCGGCGATGCTGGGATCGAAGCGGCTCGCCCCCTTGCTGCGTGCGGTCGACGCGTTCGGCTTTCATCTCGCCTCGCTCGACCTGCGGCAGAACGCCGACGTGCACGAGGCCGTGGTCGCGGAGCTCTTCGAGCGCGCGGGTGCAGCCGGCGACTATCTCGCGCTGGCCGAGGCCGATCGCGTGGCGCTGCTTGCCGCCGAGCTCGCCTCGCCGCGGCCGCTCGCCTCGCCGCACCTTACCTACGGCGAGCGCACGCAAAGCGAGCTTGCGATCCTGCGCGCGGCCGCCGACGTGCACGCGCGCTATGGCGCGGCCGCGGTGCCGAACTACGTGATCTCCAAGTGCCAGTCGGTGTCCGACCTGCTCGAGGTCGGCGTGCTGCTCAAGGAGGCGGGACTCTTGCGTGGCGAGGCGCTCGCCGTGAACATCGTGCCCCTGTTCGAGACCATCGACGACCTCACCCGCTGCGGCGACGTGATGCGCGCCGCCTTCGCGCTGCCGCTGTACCGGCGCCTGGTGGCCGGGCGCGGCGGCTGGCAGGAAGTGATGCTCGGATACTCCGACAGCAACAAGGACGGCGGCTACCTCACGGCGAACTGGGCGCTGTACCGCGCGCAGCAGCGCCTCGTGGCCGCGTTCGCGGAGCACGGCGTCAGGCTGCGGCTGTTCCACGGCCGCGGCGGCACGGTCGGGCGCGGCGGCGGCCCGGCGTACGACGCGATCCTCGCCCAGCCCGCGGGCAGCGTGACCGGTGGCCTGCGCATCACCGAGCAGGGCGAGATCATCGCGAGCAAGTACGCCGACCCCGAGCTCGGCCGCCGCAACCTCGAAGCGCTGGTGGCGGCCACTCTCGAGGCGAGCCTCGCCGACGCCGAGAACCTCGGCGAGCGCGCACCGGCATTCCACCGCGCACTCGACGAGCTGTCGGCGATCGCGCACGGATGTTACCGCGCGCTGGTCTACGAGACTCCGGGTTTCGTCGAGTACTTCCGTAGCGCCACACCGATCGCCGAGATCGCCGAGCTCAACCTCGGCAGCCGCCCGGCGTCGCGCACGGCAAGCACGCGCATCGAGGATTTGCGCGCGATCCCCTGGGTCTTTAGCTGGGGCCAGTGCCGCTTGATGCTGCCCGGGTGGTACGGCTTCGGGTCGGCGGTCGAGGGCTGGCTCGCCGATCCCGCGCACGAATTGGCGCTCCTGCGCGAGATGCACGAGGCGTGGCCGTTCTTTCGCAGCGTGCTGTCGAACATGGCGATGGTGCTCGCCAAGAGCGACCTCGCGGTCGCGTCGCGCTACGCGGAGCTCGTGCCCGATGCGGCGTTGCGCGACGCCGTCTTCGGGCGCATCGCCGACGAGCACGCGCGCAGCGTGCGCGCTTTCTTCGCGATCTCCGGGCGCGGCGAGCTCCTCGCCGACAATCCCACGCTCGCCCGCAGCATCCGCAACCGCTTCCCGTACCTCGACCCGCTCAACCACGTCCAGGTGGAGCTCCTGCGGCGCTACCGCGCCGGCCAGACCGACGAGCGGACCAAGCGGGCCATCCACCTTACGATCAACGGGTTGGCGGCGGGGCTGCGGAACAGCGGCTGATGCCCGGCTTGATGTATATCAATAAGAACAATTCGCATTCGTATTGACTTGCGGGGTGCCGCCGGGCTATGCTCGTCCGACCCCCACCCCTTCCCGAATCCGACCATGAAGAAGTCCCTTGCCGCGCTGGCGGCAGCCGCCGCGCTCGCTGCCCCCGCCTTCGCGGCCGACGAGCCCGTGCTCAACCTCTACTCGGCGCGCCACTACCAGACCGACGAGGCGCTGTACAACAACTTTACCAAGGCGACCGGCATCAAGATCAACCGCATCGAGGCGGGCGACGAGCAACTGGTCGAGCGCTTGAAGAACGAAGGCACGGCGAGCCCGGCGGACGTGCTGCTGATCGTCGACGCGGCGCGGCTGTGGCAGGCGCAGCAGCTCGGCCTGTTCGCGCCGGTGAAATCCAAGGTCCTCGAGGACACGATCCCGGTCAAGTATCGCGACCCGGCGGGGAACTGGTTCGGCTTCTCGTACCGCGCACGGGTGATCGTCTACAACAAGGCCATGGTCAAGCCCGGCGACGTCGCGACCTACGAGTCGCTGGCGGACCCGAAGAACAAGGGCAAGGTCTGTACGCGCTCGGGCAGCCATCCGTACAACCTGTCGCTCATCGGCACCCAGATCGCGCACCAGGGCGAGGCCAAGGCGGAGGCGTGGGCGAAGGGCGTGGTCGCCAACATGGCGCGCGCGCCCAAGGGCGGAGACACCGACCAGATTAAGGCCGTGGCAGCGGGCGAATGCGGCGTGGCGCTGGCGAACTCGTACTACTACGCGCGGCTGCTGCGCTCCGCCCAGCCGGCCGACAAGGAAATCGTCGCCAAGACCGCGGTGATCTTCCCGGATCAGGCGACCTACGGCACGCACGTCAACATCTCCGGCGCGGGCATGCTGAAAAGCGCGCCGCATCCGGACAACGCGCGCAAGTTCCTCGAGTACCTCGCGAGCCCCGAGGCGCAGCGCTACTTCGCCGACGGCAACAACGAGTGGCCGGTCTCGGTGTCGGTGAAGATCAGCAATCCCGCGCTCGACGCCATGGGCGAGTTCAAGATCGATCCGCTGCCGATCGCGAGCTACGGGAAGTACACGGCCGAGGCGCAGAAGATCGCCGACCGCGTGAACTGGAGGTAGCCCTTCGTCCGCAAGTTACGTGTCCGCGGTCGCTTCGCGAC
>JADLEZ010000052.1 GCA_020845855.1 Burkholderiales bacterium | reverse complement strand
GGCCGGAGCTGCGTGCCCGCTACATTGTCGGCCGAGCGACGCTGCGCGCGCTGCTCGGCGGCGAGCTCGATATGGCCCCGCAGGACGTGACCATCGGCCGCGGGCGTCGCGGCCGGCCGCAACTGCCCGGGCACGATCTCGACTTCAACGTCTCGCACACCGCCGGCGTCGCGCTCTTCGGGATGACCCGCACGCGGCGCATCGGTGTGGACATCGAGCACGGCGAGCGGGCGCTCAATGTCGAAGGTGTCGCCCGCAAGTTCATGACGGCGCGTGAGCGGACGATGCTCGCGGCACTCGACCCCGACCCGCGCCGGCGCGCGCTGCTGCGGCTGTGGACGTGCAAGGAAGCGATGAGCAAGGCCACCGGCGACGCGCTGTCGGCGCCATTTCGCAGGCTCGACGTGGACCTCGACGGCCTGCGCCTGGCCGACGGCCCGGCGCCGTACGCGCCGGCGCGGATGCGCCTCGTTCCCGTCGAAGTGCCGGACGGCTTCCTCGCCACTGCGGCGCTGTGGCATGAGCAGGACCCTCCCGCGGCCCTCTAACTGATTCGCACGCGGGCGGGCACGCCCTCCCGGTACGGCTTCTTCTCGTCCCCCGGCACCGGCTTTTTGTACTTCCACTTCTTCTGCAGCCAGAGCCAGTCCGACGGGCTGTCGACGATCGCCCGCTCGAGGCAGCGCGCGTAGCGCTCGACCACGACGGCGTCGTCGATTTCCTCGTACGGCGGCTCGGCGATCACGTCGAGGCGCACCTCGTAATAGCCGCGGCGCTCGCGCTTCATCGATACGAAGTAAACCGGCGACTCGAGGAACTTCGCGATCTTGCCGGCGCCGACGAAGAACGCGGTGTCCTGGCGCAGGAAGCGCGTCCAGTGCTTGGGGTCCTCCTTGCGCGGCGTCTGGTCGGCGATGAGCGCGTAGGCCCGGGGCTCGCCGGCGTGGCTCAAAAGCTCGTACACGAACTCCTTGCGCGGGACGAGCTTGCCGCCGAAGCGGCAGCGCACGTCGCGCAGGAACTCGTCGAGCGAGGCGAGGCGCTGCGGCTGGTACACGACGTCGATCGGAATCGGAAAGTGCGCCCCGGCGGCCAGCAGCAGCCACTCCCAGTTGCCATGGTGGGCGGCGAGCAGCAGGATGGTCTGGCGGCGGCTGATCGCACGCTGGATGAGCTCGGGGTCGGCAAAGCGCACCCGCTGCTTCAACTGCGCGGCACTCGCCCCGAAGCCCCAGAACGCCTCCACGATGGTGTCGGCGAGGTTGCGGTAGCAGCGGCGGACGATCTGCGCGCGCGCTTCGGGACTCTTGTCCGGAAACGCGTTGGCGACGTCGTTCTCGGCGTACTCCCGGCGCCAGCGCATCACGTGGAACACGACGCAGTAGGCGACGAAGCCGATGCCGTAGAGGATCGGCAGCGGGATGTGGGTCAGCGCCTTGAGGAAGAACCGCATGGAGGATCGAGTGGTGACGCCGCGCGGAGTCTTTCCGCCATGAGCTATAGACGACGCCGGGCGGGCCCGGCAATTGCGCTATTGTAAGACGATCGCGGACAGTCCTGCGGAATCCGCTTCACCCGGCGGCGGCGATGACTTCCGGGGGCGCCTGCACGAGCTCGATCAGCACGCCCTCGCCGCCGATCGGAAAGTCGTCGCTCGCGCGGGGATGGATGAACGTGATGTCGTGCCCCGCGGCGCCCTTGCGGATACCCCCGGGTGCGAAGCGCACGCCTTGCGCCGTGAGCCAGGCGACGGCGGCCGGCAGGTCATCGACCCACAAGCCGACGTGATTGAGCGGCGGGTCGTGCACCGCGGGCTTGCGCGCGGAGTCGATGGGCTGCATGAGATCGACTTCGCAGCGCATGAGGCCCTTACCCGCGACCGCGATGTCCTCGTCGACGTTCTCGCGCTCGCTGTGGTACTGACCCTCGATCGCGAGCCCGAGACAGTCGACCCACAGCTTGCGCAGGCGTTCCTTGCTCGTGCTGCCGACGGCGACCTGCTGCACGCCCAGGATGCGGAACGGTCTCGCCGGCATCATTTGAACCCCACGATCGGCTGGTCGACGGCCACACTCTCGCCTTCCTTTGCCAGGAGCTCGGCGACCACCGCGTCGCGTTCGGCGGTGATCACGTTCTGCATCTTCATCGCCTCGATCACCACCAGGCGCTCGCCCGCCTTCACCTCCTGTCCCGGCTTCACGGCCACTTCGGCCAACAGTCCGGGCATCGGCGAGAGCAGGAAGCGCGAGCGGTCGGGCGGCGCCTTCGCAGGCATCAGCCGCAGGAGCTCGGCCGCCCGCCGCGGCAGCACTTGCGCCTCGACCTGCGTTCCGCGATGGGTGAGGCGATAGCGCAGGCCGCGGCGCTCGACCTGCACGGCGAAGGGCGCCCCGTTGCATACACCCCGCAGCAGGACCAGGCCGATGCGCCAGTCATGGCGGATCGCAAACGCCTGTGCGCCCACCTGCACGTCGTACCCACCAGGCACGCGGTCGGCCTTGGCCGCGAATTCCTCGTCGGCCATGAGCACGACGTAGTCGCCGTCGATGCACAACTCGTGTCCGGGAACCTGCCCTTCGATCCCGGAGGCGCGCTCGCGGTACCCCCGGTGGACGGCGGCCGCCACCGCCGCGAGAAACGCGGGGTTCTCCGGCGGCACGTCGGCCAACCGGAAGCCGTGCGGATACTCCTCGGCGATGAACGCGGTGGTCAGACGCCCCTCGCCGAAGCGCGGATGGCGCAGGAGCGCCGACTGGAACACGAGGTTCGACTCGATGCCGCGGATCACGAAGTCGTTGAGCGCGTCGCTCATGCGCGCGATCGCCTCGCCGCGGGTCGGCGCGTGCACGATGAGCTTGGCGATCATCGAGTCGTAGTACATCGGGATCTCGCCGCCTTCGTACACACCGGTGTCCACGCGCACCTGTCCCGGGGCCGCCTGCGGCGGCCGGAAGCGCACGAGCCGCCCCATCGACGGCAGGAAGCCGCGCAACGGGTCCTCCGCATTGATGCGGCACTCGATCGCCCAGCCATCACGCGCGATGTCGGCCTGCGCGAGCGTGAGCTTCTCGCCGGCGGCGATGCGGATCATCCACTCGACGAGATCCAGCCCCGTGATCATCTCGGTGACCGGGTGCTCGACCTGCAGCCGCGTGTTCATTTCGAGGAAGTAGAACTTGCGGTCGGCGCCGACCACGAACTCGACCGTGCCCGCCGACTGGTAGTTCACGGCGCGCGCGAGGGCGACCGCCTGCTCGCCCATCGCGCGCCGCGTGGCCTCGTCGAGGAACGGCGACGGCGCCTCCTCGATCACCTTCTGGTGGCGGCGCTGGATCGAGCACTCGCGCTCCCACAGGTACACGAGGTGGCCGTGGGCGTCGCCCAGCACCTGGATCTCGATGTGGCGCGGCTCCTCGATGTACTTCTCGATGAAGACGCGGTCGTCGCCGAAGCTCGCTTTCGCTTCGGCGCGGCACGCGGCGAAGCCTTCGCGTGCCTCGCGGTCGTCGTGCGCCACCCGCAGGCCCTTGCCGCCGCCGCCCGCGGACGCCTTGATCATGACCGGGTAGCCGATGTCCCGTGCGATCCTCACCGCCGCCTCGGCGTCCGGGATCACGTCGTTGTAGCCGGGAATCGTGTTGACCTTCGCTGCGAGCGCGAGCTTCTTCGACGCGATCTTGTCGCCCATCGCGGCGATCGACGCGTGCTTCGGGCCGATGAAGACGATGCCCGCGGCCTCGAGGTCGCGCGCGAAGGCTTCGTTCTCGGACAGGAAGCCGTACCCGGGGTGCACGGCTTGCGCGCCGGTGGCCTGGCACGCCTCGATGATGCGGTCGGCGCGCAGGTACGACTCGCGCGACGGCGGCGGCCCGATGGGCACGGCCTCGTCGGCAAGCTCGACGTGGCGCGCGCCGCGGTCGGCGTCGGAGTACACCGCGACGGTCTTGATGCCCATGCGGCGGGCGGTCGCGATGACGCGGCAGGCGATTTCGCCTCTGTTCGCGATTAGAATTTTCGTAAACATCTGAAATCGGGTCTAGGGGTTAGGGGCTAGGGGCTAGGGAGCGGCACGACATGCCAGCTTCGCAGAGTACTGCCAGCCTACGGCCACATGCACGCACAACGCTGACGCTCCCTAGCCCCTAGCCCCTAGTCCCGCCTTTCACAAAGGTATATTCCCATGCTTGCGCCACGGATTGTCGAGCTTCTTGTCGCGCAGCATGGCGAGGCTGCGGCAGATCCGCCTGCGCGTCTCGCTCGGCATGATCACGTCGTCGATGAACCCGCGGCGCCCGGCGATGAAGGGATTGGCGAACTTCTCGCGGTACTCGGCTTCGCGCGCGGCGATCCTGGCCGGGTCGCCTTTCTCCTCGCGGAAGATGATCTCGACCGCGCCCTTGGGGCCCATCACCGCGATCTCGGCCGACGGCCACGCGAAGTTGACGTCGCCGCGCAGGTGCTTGCTGCTCATGACGTCGTAGGCCCCGCCGTAGGCTTTCCGGGTGATGACCGTGACCTTGGGCACCGTGCACTCCGCGTAGGCGTAGAGGAGCTTGGCGCCGTGCTTGATGATGCCGCCGTACTCCTGCGCGGTGCCGGGCATGAACCCGGGTACGTCGACGAAGGTGACGATCGGGATGCCGAAGGCGTCGCAGAAGCGCACGAAGCGCGCCGCCTTGATCGCACTCTTGATGTCGAGGCAGCCCGCGAGCACGAGCGGCTGGTTGGCGACCACACCCACCGGCGCGCCTTGCATGCGCCCGAAGCCGATCACGATGTTCTTCGCGAAATCGGGGGAGAGCTCGTAGAACTCGCCGTCGTCGAATGTCTTGACGATGAGCTCCTTCATGTCGTACGGCTGGTTCGGGTTGCCCGGAACCAGGGTGTCGAGCGACGGCTCGACGCGATCCGCGGGATCGTCGGTCGGGCGCAGCGGCGGCCGCTCGCGGTTACTCAGCGGCAGGTAGTTGAACAGCCGCCGCGTCATGAGCAGCGCCTCGACGTCGCTGTCGAAGGCGAGGTCGGCCACCCCCGAGCGCGTGGTGTGGCTGACCGCGCCGCCCAGCTCTTCGGCCGTGACGTCCTCGTGCGTGACCGTCTTCACCACCTCCGGGCCGGTCACGAACATGTACGACGAATCCTTCACCATGAAGATGAAGTCGGTCATCGCCGGCGAATACACCGCGCCGCCCGCGCAAGGCCCCATGATGAGCGAGATCTGCGGAATGACGCCCGACGCGAGCACGTTGCGCTGGAACACTTCGGCGTAGCCGCCGAGCGAGGCGACCCCTTCCTGGATGCGCGCGCCGCCGGAGTCGTTGAGCCCGATCACCGGCGCGCCGACCTTCATCGCGTGGTCCATCACCTTGCAGATCTTCTCGGCGTGCGCTTCCGAGAGCGACCCGCCGAACACGGTGAAGTCCTGCGAGAACACGAACACGAGGCGGCCGTTGATCATGCCGTAGCCCGTGACCACGCCGTCGCCGGGGACCGTTTCCTTGTCCATCCCGAAGTCGTGGCTGCGGTGCTCGACGAACATGTCCCATTCCTCGAACGAGCCCTCGTCGAGCAAAAGCTCGAGACGCTCACGCGCGGTGAGCTTGCCCTTGCCGTGCTGCGCGGCGATGCGCCGCTCGCCGCCGCCCTGGCGCGCGAGCGCGCGCATCTCGTCGAGTTGCCTGGTGCTGTCATGCACGTTACACGCTCCCCTTCGAAGGTCCAAGCAGCTGCGCGGCCGCCGCGGTGGGCGTCATCGCTCCGGCCTCGACCTGGCCGAGCACGCGCGGCAACGCCGCGGCGGCGTCGCGGCGAAAGCGCTCGCGCAGCCCGGCGTCGATCAAGTGCCACGTCCAGGCCAGCGCCTGCCGCGAGCGCTTGCGCGCGAGCTCGCCGCTTCGCGCCAGCGCATCCCGGCAGCGGACCACCTCGTCGAACAACGCGCCGATGCCTTCCTGGCGCAACGCGCTCGCCCCCAGCACCGAGGGCTTCCAGTCAGGCGACCCCGGCCGCAACAGCGAGAGCGCAGCCGTCATCTGCGCCATCGCGCGGTCCGCCGCCGCCGGATCGAGGTCGCGCTTGTTGAAGAGCACGATGTCGGCGAGCTCGACGATGCCCTTTTTCATGGCCTGCAGCTCGTCGCCCGCGTGCGGCTGCTGCATCAGCACGAACACGTCGGTCAGGTTGGCGACGTCCGTTTCGCTCTGCCCCACGCCGACCGTCTCCACGATCACCACGTCGAAGCCCGCAGCTTCCACGAACAGCATCGCCTCGCGCGTATGCGCGGCCACGCCGCCCAGCGCGCCGCTCGACGGTGACGGGCGGATAAAGGCCATGGGATGGCGCGCGAGGTGCTCCATGCGCGTCTTGTCGCCGAGCACCGACCCGCCGCCGACCGAGCTCGACGGGTCGACCGCGAGCACGGCGACCTTGCGCCCCCGACCGACGAGGTACAGGCCCAGCGCCTCGATCAGCGTCGACTTGCCCACACCCGGCGCGCCGGTGATGCCCATCCGCAGCGCCTGACCCGTGTGCGGCAACAGCTGCGCCATGAGATCGCGCGCCAGCGCCTGGTGATCGGCGCGGGTCGACTCCGCGAGCGTGATCGCCTTGGCGAGCAGCCGGCGGTCGGCGGCGCGCACGCCGGCCACGAGGCGCTCGATTTCGCTCAAGCCTTGGCGTTCGCCTGGCGCGCGGCGCGAATCTTCGCCAGCACGTCGGCCGCGCACACGGGAATGGCGGTGCCGGGTCCGTAGATGCCGGCCGCACCCGCGGCCTCGAGCATCGGGTAGTCCTGCGCCGGCACCACGCCGCCGACGAACACGACGATGTCGTGCGCGCCAAGCTTGCGCAGGGCATCGACCAGCGCCGGCACCAGCGTCTTGTGCCCCGCGGCGAGGGTGGACACGCCAACCGCGTGCACGTCGTTCTCGATCGCCTGGCGCGCGGCCTCCTCCGGCGTCTGGAACAAGGGGCCGATGTCGACGTCGAAGCCCAGGTCGGCGAACGCGCTCGCCACGACCTTGGCGCCGCGGTCGTGGCCGTCCTGGCCGAGCTTCGCGACCATGATGCGCGGGCGCCGTCCTTCCTCCTCGGCGAACGCCGCGACGTCCGCCTTGAGCTTGTCCCACATCGCATGCTCCGCGAATTGCGCGCCGTACACGCCAGAAACGCTCCGGGTGGTGGCGCGGTGGCGGCCCCAGACGCTTTCGAGCGC
>JADLEZ010000051.1 GCA_020845855.1 Burkholderiales bacterium | reverse complement strand
CTGCCTTCGCCGTTGGCGTCGGTCGGCAATGCCACGGCAAACTCGGCCACCGCCGTCCGGGCATTCGCCGCATCGGTGGCGGTCACGATGAACGCGCCCATCGTCGTCGCGTCAGCCCTGAGGACATTGCCGGCGATTGTCGGCAGCGCGCCCAGGAACGGCGTCTGCTTCGGCGTGATCGCGTAGGTAAGGCTTGGCGTCGGGATCGGATTGCCGTCGACGTCCGTGGCGATCGGCGTCACCACGATCGACTCGTTGGCCGGCATCAGGCCGCGGCTCAACTTCAGCGCCAATCCGTTGCCGCTAGACACCAGGATCTGCGCCGCGCCGGGTGGCACCGTCGCGCCAGCTGGCGGACTCTGGGTCATCACCATGCCCGCAGGCGACGTCGCCGAGAACTGGCGCGAAACGCCGACGGTGAAACCCTGTGCCACCAATCGGTCGCGGGCCGACGATTCCGACCCGCCGACCACGTTCGGCACCAGTACCGGGGCGGGCCCCTTCGAGATTGTCAGCCGCACGTCGTCGAAGCGACCGACCGTGGACCCGGCGCTGGCGTCCTGAGTCAGCACGATGCCGGGCGGTTGCGACGAAAAATCTTCGGCGACGACCACGCCCTGGAGATCCCGCACGAGCAACGCGGCCTGGGCTGCATCGAGCGCCATGCCTGTGACGCCGGGGACGGTCGTCGCTTCGGTCGTCAGGTTGACCAGAAAGATCTGGTCGGTACTGGCGCCGCGCGAATCGGTCGCGGTCACGATCACCGTCGTCCAACCCCACGGACAGGGATAGCCGTAGGAACCGCAGGTCGGCTCGAAGCGGATCCGCCCGGGACTGCTCATGGTCACCCAGTAGGGAGCCGACTTGAGCGAGTACGTCACCGTGTCGAGCGGATCCGGGTCGATCGCGGCGAAATCATAGTAGGTCGTGACCAGTCCGCCCGGCGGGTTCGGCGCGAAGCGCTGCCACACGCTCTTCGGCGGCACCGAGGTGAACACCGGCGGCTTGTTGTCGGGCACGATCTTGACGATCACGCTCGCGGGCGCGCTGCGCGCCACGCCGTCGTCGGCCTCGTAGGTGAACGACGTTGCTTGGGCGAGGCGCGGGTCGCGCACGCTGCCCTGCTGCTCCGGCGTGCGGAAGACGCGCGAAACCTTCGTGTCGTGGAGAAGGCGCGAGCGGTCGTCGATCGCGGTCGAGCGGTACTGGAGGTGCGGCCACGCTTTCGGGCCCGGCAGCCAGGCATTGCCGGCCCCGCCGGAGAGAACGATCGGGCCGATCAGCGGGTCGCAGAAACCGGGCGGGAAGCCGGTGAAGCCGCAATTGAAGAGAAAGGCGCCGTTCTGGACGATGTCGACGTGTCCGTCGTTGTCGATATCGACCAGCATCAGCGCCGAGACGTCGTTGTAGTTGTAGCTGTATGTCCAGTACGGATCGACCTTGCGCAGCCCGGTGCGACCGTCGAGGATCATGATCCGAGAGTGGGCCGAGAAGACGACCTCGGCGACGCCGTCGCCGTCGAGGTCGTAGACCTGCGGCGCGGCGTTCGCGATCCCGGAGTCCTCCGCGGGCTGCGTGTAGATCGGGGCCAGCGTCGCATTGTCCGGGGTTTCCTTCGGGACCTTGTACGCCCAGATCGGGCGACCGTCGTCGCGGAACGCGTAGAGCGTGCCTTCGGCACCGAGCACGATGTCGGAGCGTCCGTCGCCGTCGACGTCGGCGATCGTGATCGGGGTGAACCAGTAGGTCTGCAGCGCGATGCGCCGCCGGAGCGTCCCGTCGTGACCGTAGATGAAGATGCCGCGCTCGTCGGTGGGGTACGCGCTGCTGCTGCGGAGGAATACGATCTCGGCCTTGCCGTCGCCGTCGAGGTCGGCGACCGCCGTGTCGTTGACCGCGGTCGCCAGCTGCCAGGCGAGATCGAAGCCGCCGGCCGCGTTCTGCTTCCACACCTCGGTGCCTGACACGAGGTCGACGCGGCCGTCGCCATCGATGTCGAAGGCGATCGGTGGCAGTTCCTTGAGTGCGCCGGGGCCTCCGGAAATTCCGGCCCCGGTCGGATTCGGCGCGACCAGCGTCTGCAGCACCGAGCCATCTGCGCCGCTGATGAGGAACGTTACCCGGCAGGCCCGGTTCTCGTCGGCGACGAGCCCGGTCGCCGCCCGGCAGCCGGCGTAGTGGCCCTGGCTGGCGGCGTCGACGTAATAGGTGTAGCCATAGCTGTTGGTGATCTCGGCGCGCATCAGCAGCACCGGCGGATCGCCGGCCCTGAGCCGGGCTGCGCTCAAACCCCGGCCCCAGGTCAACCCGCCTGGGGTGAAACCTTCCGGCGGCACGGGCGTGGCCCCGCGGCGGATGTCCGGATGCGGCTTGGACACGGGCGGCGACACCCACTTCACCTTTCCCCGATGGTCGAACGCGACGATGCTGTCGTGCCAGGCGCTGCCGGTGCGGCCGCACTGCGTCGTGTACACGTACGCCGGGTGGCCGCTGTCGTCGATGTCGGCGAGTAGCCGGTGGTGCATCGAGGAGTCGTTCATCCACCCACAGTCCTCCGCGCCGGCGTAATCGATCGCCCAGATCTGGGCGCCATCGCGGCCCGACCGGGCGCGGATGTCGGCGTTGAGGTTGTGGCTGACGATGTCCGGATAGCCGTCGCCATCGAGATCGGCGACCAGTTCGTGTGCGCCGTACGACCAGGTCGCGTTGGCGTTCCAGGCCTTGGTCGTCGCCAGCGGGACGCCCGGCGGCACGGCCGGCGCCTGGTAGATGAACGAGCCGTCGGCGGCAAACGCCGTCACGCTGCCGACCGCCGGGTCGGTCAGCTTGCGGGCGACGAGCCCGGCGCCGGTCCCGGTGTCCGGGTCGGCGTCGTTGGCCAGCACCCCTGAGGCCGCATTGACCGACAGCAGCGCACCGACCTTGACCTCGTAGCTGTCGTCGCTGGCGACGGGGGCGGCGTTGTTGCCCACCGTCAGCGTGAACATCGCGACGTCGCCGGCGCCGGCGCTGTCGGTGACGCGTGCCTTGACGACGTGATCGCCAAGCTGTGCTGCGGAAGGCGTCCAGGCAAGCACGCCCGAGGATGAGACGGTCAAGCCGCTCGGCCCGCTCACCAGCGCGTAGGTGAGCGTATCGCCGGAATCCGGATCGATGGCCAGCAGCGCCCGCGCGTAGTTGGCGCCGGCGCCGGTCGTTGCGTTCTGCCTGCTTGCGGCGGTGAACTGCGGTGGACGGTTCGCGTTCTGCACCGTCACGGTGAATCCCGCTTGGGCAACGTGATCGGCGGCATCGCGAACCTGCACGGTCACCGCGTGGCTGCCGAGCTGACCCGTGGAAGGCGTGAACCTGAACATCGGCGAGCCCGCCGGCGTCAGAACGGCGCCGTTCGGAGCGGCGAGCAAGCTGTAGGTCAGCGCGTCCTTGGCATTGGCGTCGCTTCCCGCAAGCGCCAGCGCCAGCGTTTCACCGATCCGCACGGTGCGGTTCGCGAGTGGTCCGAGCGCCGGCCCGGCCTGCGGCTGCGCCAACACGGTCACCGTGATGTCGAGGCTCGTCGACAATGCGCCGTCGCTCACCGTCAGGCGCAGCACGTAGGTGCCTGGCCCGGTCGGATCGAAGGTCACTTTGGTGTCGCGGGTGGACGTGGAACTGAACGCGACGGGGGCGAACGACGATGGGGATGCCGGGGGCTGGCCGGCGGGGCCGGACACCTGCGCCCACGCGTAGGTCAATGCCGCGGGCGGACTCGGCAGCCCATCGTCGGTCACCGTTGGCGCGAGGTCCAGCGTCAGCGGCAACGTGACGGTCGCCGCGGCCTGCGTGATCCGAGGCGGCTCGTTGCCGATCGGGGTCACCGGGCTGGCGACGATCGTGACGTTCTTGTGGCCCTTGCTGTTCTGACTGTCGGTGGCGGTCACCGTCGCGATGTAAGTCCCGGGCTGCGTGTAGACGTGGCTCGGGTTCTGGTTGTTGGCGGCGGCGTTGTCGCCAAAGGTCCAGTCGTAGGTGAAAACGCCCGTGCCGCCGCCGGCCTGCGCCAGGAAGTTCACCGTCAGCGGTACCGTTCCGCTGCCGGGATTGGCGATCAGGCTGGTAATCGTGACCGGTGACAGCGTGACTGCACGGATCACCACCCGGGCGCGTCCGGTAGCGCCCCTGCTGTCGGTGGCGCTGAACTCGAGCAGGTAGTCACCCGGCCGGTCGGCGACGAAGCTCGGCGTCAGCGTCGCCGGGTTCGCGAGGTTGGCTGCGCTGCCGCCTGGCTTGGCAACGAAGGCCCAGCGCACATCGACCATGGAATCGCCGTCGGCATCGCTCACGCTTGCGGCCAGGTCGATCGCGCTGCCGGTCGGTTGGCTGCTCGGATCCGCCCCAGTATCGACCGCCGGCGGCGTGTTCGGCTTGTACAAGGTGATCACCGCCTGCACCGGCTCGCTGGACGTGGCGCCGTCGTTGACGGTCAGCTCGACCCAATACCTTCCCGGCTTGTCGGCCAGCAGTTGCGGCGGTACGGCATTCGAAAGACCCGCTTGCGTGGAGGTCGCCGGCTTGGCCTTGAGCGTCCACGAGAGCGTCAGCGACTGGTTCTCCGGATCACTGCCGGTGCCCGCCAGCGGTACGCTCGCCGTGGCTCCGGCGCCGAACGGCCGGCTCATCGCGGTTAGCCGAGCCGTCGGCGCCGCATTGCCTGAGGTCGCGGTGACTGTCAGCTCCTTCGCGACGCTGTCGATCTGGCCGTCGTTGACGACCAACTGCACGCGGTAAGCGCCCGCCACGTCGGCGGTGAAACTCGGCTTCACCAGCGTCTCGCTGTCCAATGTCGCCGCGCTGCCCGCGGGCGGCGTCAGCGTCCAGCGAAAACGCAGCAGATCGCCGTCGAGGTCGTCACTTGCACGGCCGTCGAGTTGCACCTGCGCACCGGTGCGCACGACCTGATTCGCGCCAGGCACCGCCATCGGGGCCCGGTTGGCCACCACCGCCAGAGGCATGTCCGGGGTCACCGTGCGCAGGAGCGTGCCCTTGAACGCTGCCGAGATGCGGTACACGAGCGTCTTCGCCGCCGGTTCGTCGACGGTCACCTCGACGCTGAAGCGCCCGTCGCCAGCGATCTCGTCGCCGCCGGTCCCGTCGTCCTTCAGCACTCCGACAATCGTCGGGTTGGTGCCCGGTGCGCCGACCTTGAGCAGGTTCACGCCGGTGGCGATCACCTTCGGATCGCCGATGTCGGCCCAGATCCGGACCTTGGTCGGCTGCCCGATGCGGGCCTCGGCAGGCTCGAGCGTCGGCGTCGCCAGGGTGCGGGGCAGCATCTGCGCAACCGCGGTCCCCGTCATCAGCAGAAGCACAATCCACGGCGCGACGCGCAGTGGGCTCCAGCACAACACGCGTACCGGCGGCATGACTATAGAAGACCTCACGGCAGGTTCAGCAGTGACGGAGACCTGAACAGCGTCCGGATGTTCGTGGCGATCCCGCCGCAGCACTTCGAATCAAATCAATCAATGCCGGGCTGGAGACTTGCGAAGGCACAGGCCGATCAGCCCCACGGCCAGCAGCATCAGCGACGAGGGCTCCGGAACGCTGTTGCCAACTCGCGTCTCGAACGTCAGATCGTCGAGCGTCAGCGAGTACCCGCCTGGAGCTCCGGCGAACACCGCGTGAGTGAATCCTCCGGGGGCGACAAACTCGAGAGTCTCGTTGGGCGCGTTGCCGGATGACAGGTAGTTCTCTGCAAATGCTGACGTGATGCTGCCGACGAGGCTCTGCCCATCGTAGACCTGAAGCGTTACCCGCTCCGTATAGGTGAGATAGGCGACGATCGATGTCATCACCGACGAAAACGCGATCTCGATGGGCCCACCGTCATCCGATATCACGTTGAGACCGGACCGTGGCGGGAACTCCAGCTCATTGAGCGAAACTCCCGCGGTCAGCGCCGCCGTATTGGTAAAGGTCAGTCCCGCGTACTGCGTGGTGACCGATACGCCGTCCAACAGATCGTCGAAATCGATGACCGTCGGCCCGGCCGCTGCCGGGGCGATCGCGCCGAGCCATGTCATGAGAAGCGTCACCAGCATCGCGCCACATCGTTTGCCGCGCGGTAAGCCCAAACCCGGAAACACCGGCTCGTGTCCAGCAAAATCTTCCATCGTCCACTCCCGATCCACGAATGCGAATGGCAACCGCCGGTCGCCGTGTCACCCCTCACCACGAGGGTTCGACGCGACGCCAAGATAACGGCGCATGGATCGCGAGCGCACGTAACAACACGTTACGGCGACGCGCCGTGCGCCGTTTCGATGCACTACATTGCCGGCATGCCCATCGAACCGCCGGGTACCGACAGCGACGTGATCGGCTTGCGGTTGTCGTGCACATGCTCGGAGCCAGGCAGCCGACAGTCGCCAGTACCTTGGGAATCCGATAAATTGCGCGGATGTTCGTCCGCACCGCGCCTTCTCGCGAGATGATCGAGGAGGAACTCGAGCGCCTCGCCGCGAGCGACGCGCGGCGCCGCGCGCCCAGGCACCAGCGACTGCTGCGCTACCTGGTCGAACGGCGCGTCGCCGGCGACGAAGCGGCGCTGCGCGAGTTGGCGATCGCGCTCGACGTGTTCAAGCGCGACCCTTCGACCTACGACCCGCAAGTCGACCCCATCGTCCGCGTCAACATCGGCCGCCTGCGCGAGCGGCTCGAGGCGCACTACGCGAACTACGATCATCCGCCGAAGCTGCGGATCGTCCTGCCCAAGGGCCGCTACGTCCCGGACTTTGTGGTCGGGGCCGACCTCACGGCAGGATCCCCCGCGTGGCCGGCGCTGGCGATTCCGGCGCAGGTAACGCGCCTCTTCGGCATCGAAGCGCAGGTATCCAGCGTGCGCGAACTCGTGGCCCGAAACCGGCTGGTGACGCTGATGGGTCCCGGTGGCAGCGGCAAGACGCGGCTCGCCGTCGAAGTGGCGCAGGCGCTGCGCGACGCGGCGGCGTCCGCTGGGCACGGAGGGGGAATGGACGCCTTCGACGCGATCGCCTTCGTCGCGCTCGCCCCCTGCACCGACGTCACCGGCATGGACGACGCGCTGCGCGCGGCGTTCGCGCTGCCGGCGCGGTCAGGCGGCGTGATCCGGCAACTGGCCAGCGCGCTGGCCGGCCGCCGGGTGCTGATCGTGCTGGACAACCTCGAGCACCTCCTGCCCGCCGCCGCGACTTTGGTGAGCAGCATCCTCACCGCGCTGCCGCGGCTCAGCGTGTTGGCCACCTCGCGCATCGTCCTCGGGCACGACGGCGAGCGCGAGTTTCGGCTTGCGCCGCTCGCCTCACCGTCCCCCGGTGCCACGCTCGCCGAGGCAAGCGACACGCCGGCGCTGGCGCTGTTTGCCGATCGGGCCCGCGCCGGACGCCCCGACTTCCGCATCGACCCGGATAATGCCGCGGACGTCGCCGCGATCGTGCGCACGCTCGGCGGCCTACCGCTCGCCATCGAGCTCGCCGCGTCTCGGGCGCGCAGCTTTTCGCCACGCGAGATGCTGCAGCGGCTGCGAAGTGTCGCCAACGGCGCCCCGCCGGGGAGTCGACCCGGGTTGAAGCTGTTGGAGCGCACGGACACAGGGGACGGAACCGACAGACGCCATGCGTCGATGGAACAGGTGATCGATTGGAGCTGGCGGCAGCTCGACGACGTGCAGCAGCGCACGCTCGAAGCGATCACCGTCTTTCCTGCGGGCTTGACCGCTGAGGCGGCGGTGGCTGTCACCGGCGACGCCGACGCCGGCCTCACGCTCGACGCACTGGTGCGCCGTTCGTTCGTTTCCGTGCACGCCGAGGCCGACGACAACTTGCGGTTCGTGATCACCGAACCGGTCCGCGAGTTCGTGCACTCGCAGCTCGGGCGCGAGCGGTGGCAGAACCTGCGCGCACGACAGCGCCACTGGTGCCGCGATTGGGCCGCAGACCTGGGCACCACACCGTCGCTACGCGCCACACAGGCCGAGATGCCCAACGTACTGGCGGCGATGGCCAGCGCGGTTGCCGACGGCGCGCCGGAGGACGCGCTGTGGCTCGCCGTTGCGCTGCGCCCGGTGTTCAACGACGTGCCGCTGCCGCCTGGCGGGGTGGCCAGCCTGCGCAAAGCCGTCGCCGCCGACGGCGATGCCGGCTTGCGCGCCGAGGTCTTCATCGTGCTCGGCCTTTGCGCCTACAACCTGGGCGAGCACGCGCAGGCGCTTGCGGAGGCCGAGGCGGGCCTGTCGCTCGCCTCATCGGAAGGGCCGACTCGGGCCCGCGCGCTGCACGCAGTGGCGAGCCTGCGCTGGCGTTCGACGCGCCAGGCCGATGGCCTCGACGCACTGCTCGACGAAGCGCTCGCCATCGCCGAGCGCTGCGATCATCCCGGTATCCAGGCCAGCATCCAGGCCCTGTACGGCTTCATCGCAGGCGCCCGCCGCGGCGGCGAACGGGAAGCCGAGGAACTGCAACGGCGCGCCCTTGCGCTGTGGGAGCGCCAGGGCAACCGGCACTCGATCAACAGCGGCCACTACAACCTGGCGGTTCGCGCCGCGGCGCGACGCGCGTGGGGCGAGTGCCTCGAACGGCTGCAGAGTGTTTGCGAGATCGCCCGCAAGGACCATGACTCGAGCCTGCTCTCCCAGGCGCTCAACGTGCGCGGCAACGCGCTGGCCGGCCTGCGCGACTGGGCCGCGGCGCGCGACGCCTATCTGGAGGCCGCCGAGGTTGCCTTCGCCGCGGCGAACGGGATCGCGCTCACTTACGCGCTGTGGAACGTCCCCGGCACGCTCGCGCACCTGCGTGAGCCGGAGCGCGCCGCGCGGCTGATGGCCTTCGCGAGCCGCCACTGGCGGGCGCACTTCGGGGATCTGTCGGACGCGGACCGGCGCGAACTGCGTCACGTCCGCCGCCTGGTCGACGTCCAAGTCACCGCGGCGCGCCGGGTCCGGCTCGAGGATGAGGGCAGGCTCCTCGATCCGCGCGGCGCCATGATGCTGCTGCGCGCCACGACACCCTGATCGCGACCACCGCAGCCGCCCGGCGCTTCAGCCCAGCGCGCCGCGCGCGGCGAACTCGACCCCCAAGCCCAACCCGGACGGCGCTCGCGCCATTCCCGCGGTCGGAGCGGTGCGATCATGCACCGCCCCTCGCTTCGGGAGCGATCCTTACAGCTCGATCCTCGTTCCGACGAATCATTGAAAACGTCCGGAATCGGGCCGAGGCGCTTACCGGAGGCTTCGCTCGGCTCGTTACCCAAGGGCAGCGCCGACGCGTATAGTGTCATATCTGACTAGTCAGGTCCTGCGATGGAGAAGCTGAGCATCTACGACGCGAAGGCCCGCTTTTCGGAACTGATCGAGCGGGCGGAGTCCGGACGCTCCACGGTCATCACCAAGCGTGGCCGCGTGGTCGCGAGGATCGTGCCTGCCAAGGAGCGATCATGGGACCGTTCTGCGGTCCTGGATGACGTGGAAGCTCTCCGCAAGCGCCTTGGCGTAAGGCAGCGTTTCAAGATGGCCGAGCTCTTGTCCGAGGGACGCGTGTAGTGGCGTTCGTGCTCGATGCCTCGGTGGCCATAGCCTGGGTGGTCGCGAGTCAGGCGACGGCGTATACGCGGCGTGTTCGGGTACGCGCCAAACGGGAGCCCTTCCATGTTCCGGCGATCTTCCCGGCCGAGATTGCCAACGTGCTGGTCGTCCTGGAGCGCCGCGGCATTCTGACAGAACACGGCGCTGAAGCCGCCGCCACCGTGCTTGCCCGCCTCGATCCCATCGTACATGAGCACAGCTCGGGGATCGCGCAGCTTCGAGCCGTTGCCAGGCGATTCGACCTGAGCGCCTACGACGCCACGTACCTCGCGCTTGGGAT
>JADLEZ010000050.1 GCA_020845855.1 Burkholderiales bacterium | reverse complement strand
AGTGTTCGTCAGGCATCGTGTGCTCGTCATGAGCAGGTAAAAGGTCGAAAGACCACGAGGAATCCGGTTCGTCGCCGCCGTGCGGTACGACCCGGTTCCGATGCAGGAAACAGGAACGCCACCCATGAAACGGATGCTGATCAATGCCACCCAGGCGGAAGAACGCCGGCTGGCCATCGTCGACGGGCAAAAGCTGCTCGACTATGAAATCGAGATCGAAGGGCGCGAACAGCGCAAGGGCAACATTTACAAGGCCGTGGTGACACGGGTTGAACCGTCACTCGAGGCCTGCTTCGTCGACTACGGCGAAGACCGCCACGGATTTCTGCCGTTCAAGGAAATCTCGCGCCAATACTTCGCGCAGGGCGTGCAAGCCAACGGCGCACGCATCCAGGACGCGATCCGTGAAGGCCAGGAACTGGTAGTGCAGGTCGAGAAGGAAGAACGTGGCAACAAGGGCGCCGCCCTGACCACCTTCATCTCATTGGCCGGCCGTTACGTCGTGCTGATGCCCAACAACCCGCGCGGTGGTGGCGTGTCGCGCCGCATCGAAGGCGAAGACCGGGCCGACCTCAAGGAAGCGCTGGACCAGCTCGAATACCCGAACGGCATGAGCATCATTGCGCGCACCGCCGGCATCGGCCGCAGCGCACCCGAGTTGCAGTGGGACCTGAACTATCTGCTCAAGCTCTGGAACGCCATCGACGGCGCCGCCAAGGGCGGCAAGGGCGCATTCCTGATCTACCAGGAATCGTCGCTGGTGATCCGCGCGATCCGCGACTATTTCAACCATGACATCGGCGACATCCTGATCGACACCGATGACGTGTACGACCAGGCACAGCAGTTCATGGCGCACGTGATGCCCGAACACGCGGCCCGCGTCAAGCGCTACCGCGACGATGCGCCGCTGTTCTCGCGCTTCCAGATCGAACACCAGATCGAATCGGCCTACGCACGCATGGTGCAGTTGCCCAGCGGTGGCGCGATCGTGATCGACCACACCGAAGCGCTGGTTTCGGTCGACGTCAACTCGGCACGCGCCATCCGCGGCGGCGACATCGAGGAAACCGCGACCCGCACCAACCTGGAAGCCGCTGACGAAGTGGCACGCCAGATGCGCCTGCGCGACCTCGGTGGCCTGATCGTGATCGACTTCATCGACATGGAGGAAAGCCGCAACCGCCGCGACGTCGAGAACCGCCTGCGCGACGCATTGCGCCAGGACCGCGCCCGTGTCCAGTTCGGCTCGATCAGCAAGTTCGGCCTGATGGAGATGAGCCGTCAGCGCCTGCGCCCCGCGCTCGCCGAATCGGCGTACAGCCCGTGCCCGCGCTGCCACGGCATCGGCCACATCCGCGGCACCGAATCCACCGCGCTGCACATCCTGCGCATCATTCAGGAAGAGGCGATGAAGGACAACACCGCGCAGGTCGTGGCGCAGGTCCCGGTCGACGTCGGGACGTTCCTGCTCAACGAGAAGCGCAACGACGTCCTGACCATCGAGACGCGCTTCAAGGTCAACGTGCTGCTGGTGCCCAACCGGCATCTGGAAACGCCGAACTACAGCATCGAGCGGCTGCGCCACGACGACCTCAACCACGCCGAGCCGCTGCCGCCGTCGTTCGACCTCGTCAAGGAGCCCGAGCACGCCGACCCCGCGCAGCAGATGAAGGAAGAGGCCGCGGCGCCGCGCCAGGAGGCGGTGGTCAAGGGCATTACGCCGGCGCAGCCCGCGCCGGTGCCTGCGGAGAAGCCGATCGCGCCGGCGCCGCTGCCCGCGACCGCCGAGCCGTCGTGGCTCGACCGCATGCTCGCGTGGTTCAAGCCCAAGGCGCCCGTCGAAGTGCCGCAGCCCAAGCAGGTGCGCGATGAAACGCCCGCGCGCGAAGGCCGACGGGAGCCGCGCCGCGGCGAGGATCGCGACCGGCATCGCGGCGATAGCCGCCGCGGCGGCGATCGCGATCGGCGCGACGAAGGACGCGATGCACGGCGCGGGGGCGAGCGGCGCGAGCAGCGCAACGAAGGCCGCGACGCGCAACGCGGGCAGCCGCAGCAAGCGCAGCGCCCGGCGCAGCAGCAGGCACGGCGCGAGGAGCGTCGCGACGGCGGCCGCGGTGCACCGCGCGAGGGGCAGAAGCCGCGCGAGCCGCGCGAGCCGCGCGAGCCGCGTGAGCCGCGTGAGCCGCGCGAGCCGCATTCTGGCAGCGCGCTGGTGGCCGAAGCGGTGACCGCCACGACCGTCGTCCCGAGCACGCCACCCGCACCACCGGCGGCCTCTGACGCACACGAAGGAGGACGCCGTCGCCGTGGCCGCCGCGGCCGCGGCGATCGCACGCAAGGCAACGCGCTCGACAATGCCGAAGCGCCCAGTGTGGCCGACGTCGTGGCGCTCGTCTCGGAAGCGCCGGAGGCGCCGCCCGCGGCACGTCCGCCGCGGGAACCGCGCCCCCCGCGAGAGGCACGCCCGCCGCGGGAGCCCCGCGAGCCGCGCCCCCCGCGCGAACCAAGCGAAACTCCGCCTCCCGCGCCGGTGACTGCCGAAACGACACCGCCTCCAGCGCTGGTCGAGCAGCAGGTTCTCCCGCTGCGGCCGCAGGTGCCCGCGGTGCCGCCGATCTCCCTTGCGTTGCCGGCTGACTCCGGACTCGAGATGGTCGAGACGAGCCGTGCCGCACCGGCGGCGATGACCGCGGAGCCGGAGCCGCCGCGTCCCAAGCGCGTGCGCCCTCCGCGCGTGGAGGTGGCAAGCGAGCCGCTCGAAATCATCGAGACGCGCAAGGAGCCGCCGGCGCCGTGACTTCCGTAGGGCGGGCTTGCGCCCGCCGCGCTGTCTCGGCGGACTGAAGTCCTCCCTACGTGAAGCGGCTGCTGATCGTCTGGCATTCGCAGTTCGGCGGCACGGCGCAGATGGCCGCGGCCGCGCGCGACGGCGCGCGAGCCACGGGCGAAGTCGACGTGCGTTACCTGCGTGCGCAGGAGGCGGGCGTCGACGATCTCCTCGGGTGCGACGGCCTGCTCGTGGCGACGTCGGAGAACTTCGGCTCGCTTGCGGGCATGACCAAGGACTTTTTCGAGCGGGTGTACTACCCGTGCGAGCACGCGGTCGAGGGCAAGCCGTACACGGTGATCGTATGCGCCGGCACCGACGGCGCCGGCGCCATGTTCCAGACCGACCGCATCGCGACCGGGCTGCGGCTGCGCAAGGCGCTGCCGGGGCTCATCCACAAAAGCGGCATCACCGCGAGGCCGCAGGTCGTCCCTGCCGATGTCCTCGACGCGTGCCGCGAGGTCGGCGCGACTCTGGCAGCCGGGATCGCCACCGGCGTCTTCTGATCTGATCGAGATTCGACTCTGACCCCAATCTCGATTCGAGTATGGGGTCAGAGTCGATACTGTTATTGCATGTACCAGCCGTGGCTCACCACCAGCGACTGGCCGGTGAGCGCGCGGGTCGGGAACGCCGCGAAAAAGAGGGCGGCCTCCGCGACGTCGTCCAGCGTGGTGAACTCGCCGTCGACGGTGTCCTTGAGCATGATCTTGCGGACCACGTCCTCTTCCGAGATGCGCAATTCCGCCGCCTGCTCGGGGATCTGCTTGTCGACGAGCGGCGTGCGCACGAAGCCCGGGCAGATCACGTTGGCGCGCACGCCGTGGGCCGCCCCCTCGATCGCGATGGTCTTGGCGAGCCCGATGAGGCCGTGCTTGGCGGTGACATAGGGGGCCTTGAGCGGCGAGGCGACCTTGGAATGCACCGACCCCATGTAGATGATCGTGCCGCCGCGCCCCGATTTGTACATGTGCGGCAGGCACGCCTTGGTGGTCAGGAACGCGCCGTCGAGGTGGATCGCCAGCAGCTTCTTCCACTCGGCGTAGCTGAACGCTTCCGCCGGATGCACGATCTGGATGCCGGCATTGCTGACCAGGATGTCCACACCGCCGAATGCCTGCACCGTCTTCGCCACGCCACGGTTCACGTCGTCCTCGCTGGTCACATCCATCGCGACCGCGAGCGCCGCGCCCTTCATTTCCGCCGCCGTCGCCTCCGCGTGCCGCGCATCGAGGTCCGCGATCACGACCTTGGCGCCTTCGGCCACGTAGCGCTGCGCGATCGCCCTGCCGAGGCCGCTCGCGGCGCCGGTGACGATGGCAACCTTGTCCTTGAGCTTCATTTGTCTTGCTCCTTTCGAAAAGACTAGCGTGCAAGATCGTAAGTCTGCACGCCATGCCGGGTCGCGCACGCGTGATGCCACTGCGGGCTCGCGATCGATCGGTGCACGGCGTCGCGCCCGGCGTCCCACAGCGCGCGCACCGTCGCCCGCGAGAACTCGTAGTCCTTCGCCTGCGTGGAGTGGTCGAAGCGCCGGTTGATGAGATGCACCACCGACACCTTGTGTCCCTTGGTCGCTCGGGTGAGCAAGCGCACGTCGGGGTCGTCGCGCAGCGCACCGGGCAGGCGGTCGAGGACCCGGCGCAGCGCCGCGCGCTCGGTCTCGATCTGCTGCGTGCGCGTGGTGTTGAAGCGGGTCTTGCTCGAGTACTGGATGTCCTTGGCGCGTTCCATCGCCTGGTCGAGGTTCTGCGGCATCTCGCCGCGCGCGCTGAACAGGTCGACCTGGAGGATGAGCGCCTCGAGATTGGGGCTGTCGTCCATCACGTGCCAAAGCGGCGAGTTGGACACGAGCCCGCCGTCCCAGTAGTACGCACCGTCGATCTCCACCGGCGCGAAGCCGGGCGGCAGCGCTCCGCTCGCCATCACGTGCTCGACGCGAATGGGCATGTCGGCGGGGCGGTAATTGTCGAAGTAGCGCGAGTTGCCGGTCCGCACGTCGACCGTGCCCACCGCGAAACGCGTCTGCTTGTCGTTGATGAGATCGAACCGCACCAGCTCCGACAGCGTCTCGCGCAGCGGCGCGGCATCGTACACCGACAACGCGGCGAGACTGCCTTGCGGCGCGAACACCACCGGCGGAATGCGCGGATGGAAAAAGCCGGGTACGCCGAAGGCGAGCGCGCTACCCGCCGAGACGAGGTTCAAGGTTTGCCGCAGCGGGTCGAACGTCGCGGGCGCCACCAGCGGCATCCCCGACGACACGCGGTCCCAGAACTCACGCAGGCGCGCGACGCGCTCCCCGGGCGGATTGCCGGCGATGAGCGCCGCGTTGACCGCTCCGATCGACACCCCGGTCACCCAGTCGGGCGCGAACCCGCTCTCGGACAGCGCTTCGAAGACGCCGGCCTGGTACGCGCCCAGCGCGCCGCCGCCCTGCAGCACCAGCAGCGTGTGGTCGCCGCGGCTCGCGTAGCTGCAGGCGGCGGCGGGATCCCGGCGGGCGACCATGTCAGTGGCGAAGGGCCGCCCCGAGCCACTGACCGCCCCCGTGGGGGGCGGCGAGGGACGCTTTTGCCGTGGTCCCGAGCGTGGGGGGATGTTTCATCACGTTTCCACCGGCAGCGCGACGCCGAACATCTTCTCGCGCAGCTCGAAGAGGCGGTCGCGCAGCTCCGCCGCCTTCTCGAATTCGAGGTTGCGCGCGGCGTCCTGCATCTGCTTTTCGAGCTGCTTCAACTCGCGCTCCATGTCCTTGTCGGACATCGCCGCGAGGCGCGACTTGGCCTGCGCAGCGCGTTGCTCCTTGCGCGCCTCGTCCGGGTCGTACACGCCCTCGATAATGTCCTTGATGCGCTTCTGCACGCCGACCGGCGTAATGCCCATCGCCTCGTTGTAGGCGATCTGCTTCGCGCGCCGGCGCTCGGTCTCGCCGATCGCCGCCTTCATCGAGTCGGTCATGGTGTCCGCATACAGGATCGCCGTGCCGTTGATGTGCCTTGCCGCGCGGCCGATGGTCTGGATCAGCGAGCGCTCGGCGCGCAGGAACCCTTCCTTGTCGGCGTCCAAGATCGCCACGAGCGACACCTCCGGGATGTCGAGCCCCTCGCGCAGGAGGTTGATGCCGACCAGCACGTCGAACTCGCCCAAGCGCAGGTCGCGGATGATCTCCACCCGCTCGACGGTGTCGATGTCCGAGTGCAGGTAGCGCACCCTCACGCCGTTCTCGGCGAGATAATCGGTGAGGTCCTCCGCCATGCGCTTGGTGAGTGTCGTCACCAGCACCCGCTCGTCCTTCTGCGTCCGCTCGCGGATCTCGGACAGGAGGTCGTCGACCTGGGTGGCCGCCGGCCGTACCGCCAGCACCGGGTCGACGAGGCCGGTCGGCCGCACGAGCTGCTCCACCACCTGCCCCGCGTGCCGCTTCTCGTAATCCGCCGGCGTGGCGGACACGAAGATCGTCTGCGGCATGAGGCCCTCGAACTCGTCGAAGCGCAGCGGCCGGTTGTCGAGCGCCGACGGCAGCCGGAAACCGTAGTTGACGAGGTTCTCCTTGCGCGCGCGATCGCCCTTGTACATGCCGCCGACCTGCGGAATGGTCACGTGCGACTCGTCGACGAACATGAGCGCGGTGGGCGGCAGGTAGTCGATGAGGGTGGGCGGCGGCTCGCCCGGGTTGCGGCCGGAGAGGTAGCGCGAGTAGTTCTCGATGCCCTTGCAGTAGCCGATCTCGGTCATCATCTCGAGGTCGAAGCGCGTGCGCTGCTCGATGCGCTGCGCCTCGACGAGCTTCTGCTCGCCGAGAAAGTGCTCCTTCTGCTCGCGCAGCT